>JAFWDS010000008.1 GCA_017516075.1 Candidatus Saccharimonadota bacterium | reverse complement strand
TCTCTCTAATAGTGTAAAATGTTTATGAGACATAGCTCACCTCCTGTTTATTGGTTTGTAATTCAAATACCATTTTACAGGATGATACGGGTTATGTCTCTTTTTTGTGAAAAGTCTTGGCTTTTAAGTTAGAATCTAAGACAGGGGGATTGACAAGAGCTTTATAGTGGGGTATAATTATGGATATGTCGTGGGGTAGAGCAGCCTGGTAGCTCGTTTGGCTCATAACCAAAAGGTCGTAGGTTCAAATCCTACCCCCACAACCAAAACCGGCTTAAACTTTCTTTAGAAAAGAAAGTTTAGCAAAGATATTAGTATTAAAAATGAATTGGAAGTGAATTCCAATTCATTTTTTGATTAATGACCGATTCCTACGGAATCGGAGACGCCAAGATGGTGGATTTTAGCTAAGAAATTATACAGAGATTAATCTAGCGTTTTTTGAGGAGGTTTTTGGCGGCGAGTTTGATGGCGTAATTAAAGGTGTTGATAGGATGGATGGTGCTGGCGAGTTCGATTGCAGTGAGATTGTGACGAATGGCTAGGGCGATTTCGCAAGACATGAGTTCGGCATTTGGCGCGACAATAGTAGCACCAAGAATGCGGTTGTTTTTGTCGGCAAGAAGCTTGACGAAGCCATAGCGAAGATTGTAAATATGGCTGGCGGGAATGCTGTCGAGCTTGACGAGGGATTTTTTGTATTTTTGATCGCGTTTTAAGAGGTCTTCTTCGTTCATGCCGATAGTGGCGATTTCTGGATAAGTTTTAGTAACGCGAGTGAAACCTTTGTAGCTGGCGGTGGTTTTGGACTTGTTGACGAAATTGGCGGCAAGTAGAGTGCCCTCGTAGTCGGCGCGTTCGGTGGAGGAATCTTTGCCGAGACAATCGCCAACGGCATAGATGTTTTTGGTGGAGGTTTCGAAATTCTTGTTGACAAGGATGCCGGTGTTTTTGTATTTGATGCCGGCGTTTTCGAGACCAAAGTCTAGATTGGGCTCGCTGCCAGTAGCAAGAACAATGGTGTCTACGCGGAGGAGTTTTTCGGAAGTCTCGTGATGGAAGATGACACATTTACTATAATTGTCTTGATCTAGGGCAGTGACTCTGCAATTTGGCAAAATACTGATGCCGAGTTTTTGGGTGAAATAATCTGAAATGGTGATACCGGCTTCTTCGTCTTCACGCGGGAGAAGACGGGAAGCGGATTCGATGATGATGACCTTGGAACCGAGCTCTGCGAAATATTCTGCGATTTCGCAGCCGGATGAGCCGCCGCCGACGACGGCTACAACTCTGGGAAGATGACGAGTTTTGATGGCGGACTCGGGAGTGAGGAAGCCGACCTTTTCGGTGCCGGCGATTTCGAGGATTTTGAGATGAGAACCGGTGGCGATGATGAATTTATCTGCGGTGAATTTTTTTTCGTGGAGGGAAATGGTGTGAGAATCTAGGAAACTAGCGTAGCCTCTCATGCAAACGATGCCGGCATCCTGAAATGGCTTTTCGTTGTTGCCGCCGGCTTCAATGACGGTTTTGAGCTCGCGGGCGGTGACGGTGGGAAGATTGAAATGAAAATCTTGATTTTTGAATTCGGGATAGGAAGAGATTTTTGCATAGGTGTGCGAAAAATCTAGTGCGACTGCATAGGGAATATCGCGAGTATTGAGGTTGGAGCCGCCAAAGAAGCGAGCTTCAACTATGGCGATGCGTTTTTTGACTTTGGCAAGCGTGAAAGCTGCGGCTGAGCCGGCTGGCCCGCTGCCTATAATGATGTAATCGAAATCGTATCTTTTTCTCATATTTATACTATTTTATCACGATTTTTATAAACATAAGCGAAATCGGCATTATATTTTTGCAGTTCTTTGGCGACAGCTCTTTCTAAATCGCCGTTAGTGATTTGGGTTTTGGAGCTGAGGGATTTTTCGACGGATTTGATGGTAGCATTAATAAAATCGTCGGCAGCACCTGAAGGGATACCTACACTGATGGCATCGATTTTGAGAGTTCTTTTGAGTGATTTGGGGTCAAAATGCGATTCGTTCATGAGATGATCCTAAATGTAATAATAATGGATGCGATGAGGAGATAGATGAGACTAAGGAAACATTTGACGAAAGATTTGTTTTTGACGCGAAATCTTTGAATGGTAGCGAGATTAGAATGACGGCTGTATGCTATTTGGATAGCGAGTAATGGGACAATGGCTGAAAGCGTGATGAGTAGAATGTAGAGAGTAATTATAAATGGATTGGTTTGAAGGATAGTGAGTTCGGTGGTGGCGCAAGCAAAAAGCGGGATAGTAAAGATGAGTTCTGGGATGATAGAAAAGAAACCAAGGAGGAAGGCATCGGAAGGGGTTTTGGTGTGAGACGCATTGACGTGATATTTTTGGACGAGTTTGCGACTGACGAAAAGTCTGGTGTTTTTACCCTTGCGATAGTAGAGTAAGAAGATGCTGAGGCTGGTGGCAAAGAAAACACCACTAAAAATCCAAGACAGAATTGTAGGACTGATGCGTGAGAAAAGTTTGGACCAAACGAGGATGGCGAAAGTGAGTAGGAAAATGATGGTTGTGCCTAAATATGTACCCAATATGAAAATGTAGCCAAGTTTGGAGGCTTTTTTGCGGGATAATTGACCATGTGCGTAGTGTGAAAAAAGTAAAAAAATACTGGGGATGAATTGCAAGAATGCCAAAATAAACATAATCAAGATAAGAATTCCTAAAGAGGTGAACATGTTCATGCTTAAATTATAGCATGAAAAAGGTTGCAATTCTAGAATGCGCGTGGTAGGTTTGACGACATGAAAAGATTTGCAAAAAAACTGGTGGTGGGAATGTGTGTATTATGCGGCCTTACTGGTGGAATGGTTGGTGGAGTTCGTATGACTGATTTGGTGAATGCGGTTGATGAGACTGATGCGACTAATGCAGCTGAGGCGGCTAATGCGGAGGGGGATGAATTTGAACTTCCGGAATTGTATATTAAGGCGGTGAATCCTGGATATATGGTTGATGGAGTAAGAGATGTCGGAGAAATGATTGAGATTGGCCGAAAAAAATCCGACGACACTTTTTATTCGCTCGCTGGAATAGCTGTCAGCTATACGAATTCGAGCGGGAATGAAAGCATTTTGCTGGAGTTTCCCGAGAACAGCTTTATGACTGGCGAGGCTCTCCTTCTTACTTTGGCTAGTTCGCCACAGAGCGAGCTAGCCGCCATAACTTATACGAAGACTTTGGCAATGAAGGGAGGACTGAGTTTAAAGCGAGGGGATGCGGTGCTTGACAAAGTGTGTTGGACTAGTAAAGATGGGTGCGCGAAGGAGTTTAAATCTGCTAGTCCGACGACACTGGTGAGAAATATGGAGACTGGGGAGTTTGAACATTTGCAAGAATATGAGCTTAAGGTTTTGCCGGATAGCTATTTTATGGAGGAAAAGGAAGAGGAAGGATTTGGGGCGGTGGGGCATTGTAAGGGGCTAGAGATTTCGGAGATATTGAGTTATTATGATTCGTCTAAAACGGAACAGTTTGTCGAATTATATAATAATAGCGCTGAACAGATTTTGATGGACGGGTGTGCGATTCGGTACAAGAACAAGATGTATGTGCTTAAAGGGATTTTGCGGCCGGAAGCGTACTTTGCTTACTATTCGACGGAACTTGCTTTGACGAAAAATCCGACTAATATGAATTATTTGGAAATTGTGGATGTGGATGGAGTGGTGGTGGATAAAATGTCCTATCCGAATGGACAGAAGAAGGGAACGGCGTATGCGATGATTGGGTATGACAAGGATGGAAAGAAGATTTGGCGGACAACTTATTCGCCGACGCCGGGGGAACCGAATAATTTCCAGGAATTTAAGGCTTGCGAAGAAGGAAAAGTGATCAACGAGGAAACTGGGAATTGCGTAAAAGTGGCGAAGGTGACGACGAAACCTTGTCCGGCAGGGCAGTATCTGAATATTTTGACTGGGAGATGTAATAAAGTGAAGACGGAAACTACAAAGACTTGTAAGGAAGGCTATTATTTAAATCCGGAAACTGGGAGGTGTAATAAGATTCGAAATAATGATGGAGCGGATTATGATTTGAAGCCAGAAACATACGAAGAAAAATCGGCATTTACTGCGTTGTATGCGATATTGATTGTAGTAGGGTTAATTCTAATATACGTGATTTATGAGTTTAGGCATGAGATTGGGAAGCTACTTGGTAAAGTTTTTCGACGATTTCGTTAAAAACAGCTTCGCGGGTTTGCTCGCCGTTGATTTCGATAAGAAGATCGAGTAGCTTGTAAGTTTCGAGTACTGGGAGGGTTTTGTCGTGAAACTCTTTGAGACGAGTGGCGAAAACGTTGGGATCTTTGTCGTCGTTGCGGTCTCCACGGTCATTTAAAGATTTGGCGGCTTCGAAGCGGGTTTTAGCGGCTGATTCGGTGAGCTTGAGGTGGAGTACGGCTTTGATGTTATGACCGGCGCCGGCAGCGGTGTTCATGACTTCGTGTTCCTCGCCGGACCAACGGCCGATGGAAGAGAGGATGAGCGGATATTTGAAAAGGTCTGGGCGTTCGAAATAGGGCAAAACCCATTCGTAGAAGATATTGGTAGGAATAAGGGCGCCAGAGTCGGAGAAGTTTTGATGAGTTTCTTTTTCCATGGCACGGATAATGATGCCAGAGGAAAGGAATTTAGCGCCGAGGGCTTCGGCGAGTTTGATGCCCTGAGTGTCTTTGCCGGACATCGGCAGACCGAAAATATTTATAGAGCCGGTGCCGAGCCATTGTTTGATTGTTTCAAGCTTATCGTCCATAAAACTATTATATCATGGTGTTGTTGCATAATTCATTAGTCTCGGGAGCTCCGCTTTGGTGTAATCTTCGATTATACACCAAAGCTCCGCCTCTTCAGCGGCAAAATGTAAAATTTTGCCTTAATGTCCCTCGACTTAATGAATTATGCAATAATATCTCATGTTACATTAGCACTCTTGCATTATGGGTGCTAATTTTGTATAATAAGGATATGGAAATCACCAAACGGCAGAAGGATATACTTTGTCAAATAATTGAGGAATATGCAGAAACGGCGGCGCCGGTCGGAAGTATGATGATGGCGAAGCTTTTTGGTGTGAGTCCGGCGACAATTCGGGCGGAGATGGCGAGATTGGAGACTTTGGGCTTGATAGCGCAACCACATACTTCGGCGGGACGTGTACCTACGGATGCGGGATATAGATTTTATGTAAATAATCTTGAAAATGAGGGATTTAGAGGAGTGGATGATGCTTCGGAACGTATAGAAACGGAACGAAAATCTTTGGAAAGAAGTACGCATGCGATTGAGGTGAGGGTTTCTTCACAATCGCGAGCTGATACGGCGATTCGCGGCGCAGTGGACGCTTTGGTGGAACTAACTGGAAATTTGGGTCTCGCGACGATTGGCGGGCAGCTGTATTTGTCTGGAATTTCAAGACTTTTTACTCAGCCAGAATTTGTGGATACGAGGCGAGTGCAAGCGGTGGCGAAGTTACTAGATAATTTGGAACCGTGGCTGCGCGAGGCAGCGCCGGGTGAACCGCTAAATATATTTATTGGACATGAGAATCCGATTGGTAAGAGTTCGGAGGTGTCTCTCATAATTTCGAAATTTAGTTCACCATTTTCGGATAGGAGCTATATTGGAGTACTAGGACCGACAAGGCAGAATTATGCAAGAGTGATGTCGCTAGTGCGTCATGCCGGAAGAATGCTTGAAGAGGTTTTGTAATAACAAAGGAGGAAAATGAAACAAAAGGAAGAAAAAAAGTGTGAATGCGGGGAGCAATGTGAATGTGGGGAGAATTGTGAGTGTGGCGAGAGTTGTGAGTGTGGGTGTCAGTGCGAGAGTAAAGAATTCGGTAAACAGATTGCGGAGCTCACGAATGATTTGCAAAGGACGAGAGCGGATTTTGAGAATTTTCGCAAGCAGATAGAAATCCAGAAAGAAAACGAACGTAAGATGACAAAATACGCGACAGTGATGAAAATTTTACCTTTGATTGATGATATGGATAGGGCGACGGCGACTTATGAGGAATTGAAGCCTGTGGCGAAATCGATGGACAAGGTTTTGAAGGATTTGAACTTGGAGAGAATTGACTCTGGCGAGGGGGCGGAGTTTAATCCGGAGTTACACGATGCGGTGATGGTGGAGGGTGAAGGAGAAAAGGAAGTAATTGCGGAAACTTTGAGGCCGGGATACTATTATGAGGGAGAAGTCTTGCGTCCAGCTATGGTCAAAGTGAAGAAAATTTGAACCAGAATCGCTTATCTCGGCGTTTTTCCGTGCTCGTTCGTCGGTATAGACGCGCTTCGCACGGAGAAAACACCAATCTAAGCGATTCTGAATCCAAATTTGTGATTTGATTATTCAACAGAAAAGTGATATAATAAAGAGAATTAGAAAGGATAATATGGCTGAATATAAGTTAGAGTTGAAAAAAAGAGAAATTGTGGGCAAAAAGACAAATCTTTTGCGCAAAGAGGGATTGATTCCTTCGGTAGTTTATGGTGGTAAAGAACCGATTTTGGGAAGCTCTGAATACGTAGCTACAGAAAAGATTTTGGAAAAAGCAGGTTATCATTCGCCGATAGATTTAACGATTGATGGTAAAAAGAAAATGGCTATCGTGAAGGATGTACACATTGATCCAGTATCTAGAAGAATTGTAAATATTGAATTTCAATCGATTAAGGCTAATGAAGTAGTGGAAGCTACCACGCCGATCACGATTGTGAATTTCGAAGCATCGGAAGCTGCTAAGACTTTCCATTTTGCTTTGAATCAGACGATGGAAGAGATTGATGTGAAGGCGAAGCCAGCAGATCTTCCGAGTGAGCTTGCGATCGATGCGACCGAGATGAAGGAAATTGAAGACAAGATTACGATTGCTGACATTAAGTTGCCTGAAGGCGTAGAGTTTGCTGATAAAGAAATCGATATGGAGCAGGTAATTGCGACATTGTTTGACCCAGCGGCTGAGGCAGAGAAGCGTGAGGCGGAAGAAAAAGCTGCAGCAGAAGAAGCAGAAACTGCTGAAACTGAGACAACGGAAGAGTCGACTGATAGCGAAGAAGCTACCGAAGAGAAACCAGCAGATAATTAAAATCTTGATAATTCAAACAACCCTTCGTGAAACGTTAAAATCGCGCCATATAAAAATTACAACAGGTCAGGCAGACTCGCCCTGATATTTCAGTATCAGATTCTCGTCTGTGACTGTTGTGATTTTTATTGGGCGATTTTAAAATGTTTCACTCTGGGTGTTTGAATTGTTATACTTTGCTTATTCTGGTTTCAATGCATCTACGTTCGCGATTAGGCGGTCTTTGAAAGCGGTTTGAGCTTCTTCTTTGTTCGAATTGTCGCCGCGCCAGGCGTAGAGGGCGGGATCTTGGAGGGCGCGAGCGAAGCTAAAAGTGACAGGCCAGGGGAATGGACCTTCTTCTAGAATAGCGGTGAGGTTGTCGGTGGCTTGCTCAACAGTTTGACCACCAGAGAGGAAGACGACGCCGGCGAGTTCTGGTGGGACGTGGTTTTTCAGAACCTCGGCGGTTTCTTTGCCGACTTCGGATGGAGTTGATGCCATTTCGAATTGTTTGCCGGCGAGGACCATATTACATTTCAAAATGCAAGCACGGAGATTAACTCCGGAGTTCTTAAGAGATTCGAAAAGTTTGTCTAGGATTCTTGCAGTGGTTTTGGCGCAGTCGTCGATGGAATAGTTGCCATCATAGACGACTTCTGGTTCGACAATGGGGACTATACAAACGGATTGGCATTTTTTGGCATATTCGGCGAGGTCTTCGCAGTTTTTGGCGATAGCCTCATCGGATGGGGTGACGATTTGGTCGTTTTCGTGACGGATTTCGAAGACGGAACGCCATTTGGCGAAACGGAGACCCATTTGGTAATATTCGGCGAGTCTATCGTCGAGACCATTTAAGCCTTTGGTCCAGGTTTCTAGAGAATCTGGGAATTTTTCGAGACCTTGATCGACTTTGATGCCTGGAATGATGCGACGACCAATGAGGAAATCTACAAAGTTTTGGCCATTGTCGGCAAATTGACGAGCAGTTTCGTCAAAAAGGATGACGCCGTTGACGTATTTTTCGAGATTTGGTGTGGTGAAAAAGATGTTACGATAGTCGCGGCGGTTTTCGTAAGTGTCGGGGATGTTTAGTTGTTCGAATTTTTTGTGGATGGAGCCTCCAGATTCGTCGGCGGCGAGGATGCCTTTAGGTTTTAAGACAAGGCTTCTTGCGATAAGTTCGAGTTCGGATTCTTTTGAAGGGGAGTTTTGGAGGTTTTCAAGTTCTGCTAGCGAAAGGACAGCGTCGAGACGAGAGTTTTCGACGTTAGCGCGAGCAAGTTTCAAGCCTTCTTCGACGGAACGACCGAGGACGAAACTTCCGAGAATAGTGGCGGAAGTGATGGAATGGAGCGACAGATGGGTGAGCATATCGATGCGTTTGGTGAAGATAGGTTCGGAGATGTCGCCGAAAGTGAGGGAGCTATCGGAAATCGTGATAATCTTGGCGCGGTCGATTTCTCCGAAAAGAGAGTCAATATAATGGTCGTTTTCGGGGGATTTTTCGAGAAAAATGAGGTCGGCAAGAGGGAGGAGAGAGTTTAATTCGGAGTTTTCGAAATTTCTGACATAGAGGACGAGTTTGGTTTTTGTTGAGAGTTCGAGATAAGTTTTGATGGTTTTGGCAGTTTTGGTGCTGATTTCGGCGGAGCGGTCGAGATAGAGGTAATCGACGGCTTCTTCTGGAGGAGTGAAAGAGGTTTTAGTGAAACTGCTAGGGGCAAGATAGGTGACTTTTTCGTCAGCGACAAGGATGTAGCGGTGCGTGGCGTTTAAATCGTGGGTGGGGGAGTCGTCTTTGAAGCTGAGTTTGGAATCGGAAATAGAAGCGTCGAGACCGAGTTTTTGGAGAACTTCTAGAGTGACAGCGGCGCCACCGATGCTACTGTGACGATTGTAGAAATAATGCTCGCTGGCGTCGAAACTAAAATCGAGCCATTTGGTGCCGTTTTTGTCAGTTTCGAACTTCTCGGTGCGAGTATCAAGATTAAGATAGACATCTTTTAAAATGTTGCCCACGATTAAGATATTCATAAGGATATTATAGCATAGTTTTGGTGGTTGGTTTTGGTCTAGTGGGAAATGATGTTTGGTTTTTGTGCGGTCTAGTTTTTTGAAACCGCTTGTGGTATGATGAGTATATAGAAAGGCATATTACATGAAACTAAACACGACACTTATTACTAATATACTAATCACAACTACACTTCTTTCTGGCACTATTCTAGCCTCTACTTTGGTTTCTGCTGATAATGATTCTGTAGTAGATGAAATTAATATCACTGTCCCGGTTTCTTGTTCTATTTCTGGTACTGGTATGGATTCTCATAATGCTAATATAGCTAATGGTATATATACTGCAGGTATTGGTACTACTACACTGCATGCTTTTTGTAATGATTCTGAAGGCTTTGCTATCTATGCTGCTGGTTATACTGGAGATGAAATAGGAGGAACAAATAGCAATAAACTAGTTGGAACAACGGCTAGTGGAAACGCCGTAATAGAATCAGGCCTAGCTACATCTGCTGGGAATCCTGATGTATCCAACTGGGCGATGAAACTAACTATAGTATCAAGTCCTACTCCTACATATCATATTATACTAGACAATGGTTTTGGTTCATATTCTGCAGTACCAAACTCATACACTAAAGTAGCACATAGAGATTCTAGTACTGACATAGGAGTAGATGCAGAAGGAGCTACTCTCACTACTACATATGCAGCTTACATATCTAAGACTCAAGCTGCTGATACATATTCAGGACAAGTTATCTATACTTTAGTTCATCCAAGTGATGCCGAAGCTCCACTCTCCCCACAACAAGCTACTGCTGGTTGTATTAACTACTTTGCAAATGCATCCACAGCAGTAGGTACTATGGGTTGTCAATCAGCTACTGATGGAAACACTATTACACTTCTAGCTTCTAACTTTAGTAGAACAGGATACGGCTTCGCTGGATGGAGCGACAAATATGACTACGCCACTAATGCCAATGCTCACTTCTACGGCCCTATGGAAGACATTACAGTTCCTACTGGCACTGCTGCAAATGGCCTAAGCCTTTATGCTGTATGGATTAAGAGTGAAGGTAGTATTCAAGACCAATCCAAAGTCGCATCCGTTTGCAATTCTCTTACCACTGCTCCTACCGATGGTACTGCTAACCTCACCAGTGTATCCGCTTTAACCGATCAGCGGGATAACCAAACTTATGCTATAGCAAAACTAGCTGACAATAAATGCTGGATGATAGAAAACCTAAGACTAGAAAGTACAGCAGAACACAACTCTGATGGTACCCTTGCCCAGGGTTATGGTACGTCTACTACCTACGGCAACTTTTCTGGCCTTGCTGATCCTGAAAGCTCATATTCCACGTCCGTTACTGTCAATAGCTTATATTATAGTGGTACCCAATCAGGAACTGCTAGTATAAATATAGGTACTTTAAACTATCCTAGTTTACGTATACCACGGTATAATAACGCCAATACATCTGCTAGGGCTACTAATGAGCCATCGGTTAATAACAGTGCTATGTATTCCTATGGCAATTATTACACCTGGCATGCAGCCATAGCAGACACTGCCTATCATTTTGACCAGGCCTATACTTCTATTTGTCCTGCTGGTTGGATGTTGCCACAAGGAGGTACTACTGCATCAGGATTTGGTAAACTGGATGTAGATATGGGCGGTACTGGAGCAAATCAATTCACTGCTGAGGCTTCTAATAGGTGGCGTAAATATCCTAATAATTTCCTCTACTCCGGCTACTTCAATTTCTCGTCGGCGTACAATAGAGGGTCACACGGCTACTATTGGTCATCTACTTCGGATATGAATGTCGATGTTTTCAGTCTGTACCTACACAAAACAAACGTTTATCCAGGTAGCGATAGCTTCTCTAAAGATAGTGGGCAAAGCATTAGATGTACGGCTATCGGTTCGTAACTACGGCGGCTACTATCGGTCATCTACTGCGTATTCGTCCGGCAACGCCTACTACCTGTACCTGAACTCGTCCAGCGTCTACCCAGGTACGGACAACATCCTCAAGTACTACGGGAGGACAGTGCGCTGCGTCGCCCCCGGCGTTTAGCCAGACGATGAACTGTACCCTTAAAAGTAGACACTTATTTTAAGCTGTACCCCAAAAAGTAGACAGTAGGTTCGGTATGGTGTACCCCAAAAAGTAGACACTTATAAAACGTTTAAGTTTGGCAGATTTATCGTCATTAATTATAATGGCGATAAGTTTATTGCAGGAGAATAAAATGACGAAGAAAAAGCCTAAAGCCTATCGCGGAGTGCAGAGTTACCTCACGGAAGAACAAATTAGTGTACTAAGTAAAAATCCAAACATAATCAAGGTCACATCTCGGCAAGTTCACTATACACAGACATAACTATACGGAGTGTCTACTACTTGGGGTACAGTTTAGTTAGTCATTAACTAAAGTATGCCGAGGATGCCGCGGAGAGCGTAGGCGGTGTCTTCGTGGTTGCGGACCGTAATTGTGTCGATGCCCATTTCAACGACTGGGTAATCGTTGCCGCCTGGCTGAGTCATGTCGCCAAAATATAGAATATCTTCTTTTTTGACGTTTAGTTCTTTTAAGAGATGCGTCATGCCAAAGACTTTGTTCATACCTGGAGTAATGGCGTTGATAGAGGTGGTACCACCGATTTCGTAATCAAATTCTGGAGCGAGTTCTTTGCAGCGCGCAACAATACTAGCGCGCTTTTTGCAATCCGGATCCCAGGCGTATTTTTCTTCGGTGCCGGCTTTTTGGCCAAGAGCAGAGAAGGTGACTTGAGAGAGACGATTTTCGATGATTTCGTCGCCCTCTTTTAGCTTGTCTTCTTCCCAATAGCCGAGTTCTTTGGCGGCAGTTTTGATAGTTTCGGTGATTTTTTTAACCTGTTCGTCGGTCAAAGGATAGTTATAAACTTGTTTCCATTCACCGTTTTCGTGGCGATAATACTGAGTGCCCTGAGCGACAAAAAGATGGAGGTGGCTGAGTTGTTCTTCGGTGGGATTTGGTAAGCGGTCGACGATTTGGATGAGGAATTGGTCAAATTTTTGGCCAGAAATAGGGCAGATTTCGAAATGGTCGAGACATTTTACTAGTAAATTAGCGATGTCGTCCGTAATGGGGGTTTTTGCGATGTTTAAGGTTTGGTCTATGTCAAATGATAAAACTTTTTTCATAAGATTATTATAGCATACTCATATTTTTTATTCGCGGCTCGCTTCACGCCATGTTATTTTTTACAACGTTTCGCTCAATCCTCGTCTCAATCAAGTTATCAGACTCGCTTCGCGAATCTGTAACTTTATTCGCCTCAGATGAGGAAAAGTTGTAAAAAATAACTGGGTTTGCTCAATGCTCCTAAAAAATATGAATATGCTATAATGGAATTATGAAAACTTATATCGTGGGCAATTGGAAGCTAAATTTTACTGTAGGAGAATCTTCCATTTATCTTCATAAACTGATGAAAGCTTTGCCGAATTATCGTGATATTGAAATGGTGGTGGCGCCATCGTTTTTGGCATTGCAGCCGCTGTCTTTGCAGATTGATAGACATAAGATGAAGTTAGCTTCGCAGAATGGGTTTTATAGGGATTATGGAGCGTTTACTGGGGAAGTATCGTTTTCGCAGCTTAGAGGAATTGTGGACTATGCGATTATTGGGCATTCGGAGAGACGACATATTTTGGGTGAAGACGATAAAATGATTGCAAAAAAGATAGCGGCGGCAGTTCGAAATCGGATTCGACCGATACTTTGCGTTGGCGAAACGGAGAGTGAGAGGGCTTTTGGTGAAACGGCGGATGTGATACGCGATCAGTTATTGGGCGGTTTGTCTGAAATAGGGGATGATGATTTGGATAAAGTTTTGATTGCCTATGAGCCAGTGTGGGCGATTTCGTCAACCAAGGCGGCAAAACTGGCGTCACCGGAGGAGATTTCTGAAGTAGTGAAGTTGATTCGTGAAACTATTCACGAAGTGTATGGGAAGAAAATAGCGGAAGAGATGCCGGTGTTATTCGGGGGGAGTGTGAAACCATCAAATGCGGGGAGTTATTTGATAACGGAGGGTGTGGATGGTCTTTTAGTTGGCGGAGCAAGTTTGATTCTGAGCGAATTTGTTGATATAATAAATACAGCAAAGAGAGTAAAAGCATGAATAAACGATATATAGATTTTGTCCCGGCTAAAGATGGCAAGAAGCCGGCGGCGCAGGCTAAACAGGGGGTGAAACCGGCAGTAAAGTCTGCTATAAAACCTGTGGCGAGGTCTGCGGTGAAGGAGGCTTCAAAGCCTGTAGTGAAGACGGTCGCGAAGCCTGCGGCGAGAACTATGGCGGAGAAGAAGAAAACTCAGGAGTCGCCGAGAATTATATATACCGCGATGCCAACGTTAAAACAGCGAACGACAAAAGCTAAAGAGACACCAAAGGTGAGCTTTTCTACGAGTACTACTAGGGGTAAGTCGGAGCCGATGCTCGGGGTAGTAGAAGATGTGAATCCTGCTGGGGCGGGGGTAAAACCTACAGCGAGTGCTTATAAGGCACCTAATTCTCCGTTTATCAATAGGGCGCCTGTGGCGAAACGGCCTTTATCGAAGAATGTTTATCAGAAGAAAACTGAGGCGGTGGTGACTGAAAAGGCGAAAGGGCCGGTGACGATTATTGCTAAACCGGAAAAAGATGCGCATGTGAGTGTGATTGTGACGATTATTCTGACGATTATCCTTGGTGCAGCAGCTGGGACGGTAGCGTTTTTGCTACTTCCGAAGTAGGTGAGTTTGTGATGAATGGTGCATTGCTAAAAAGGCTAGTTAGGAAAAATAAAGGAGATGTGGTACATTCTTCGGGTTTTGCATCGGTGCAAAATTGTGGTGCGATGGGCTCGGCTTCAACGGAAAGTTTTCAGAAGCGTAGGGAAATAGACAATAATCGCACGATTGTAAGGGGTTATAGTGATTCAGGGATTGTGAATAAGGCATGGGGTAATGCTTCTAGGATCAAGGTGAAGAAACCAGTAGGAAATATTGATAGATTTTCGCGAGAGACACCTGTCTCTAAAGCACAGGTAGAGAGAGTTAAGCGGGACGCTAGGTTTGGCGTTGGTGGAGCTGGCCAAAAAAGTGTTGGCGGAATCAATCATAATAGCATTAGTGGGGCTGGTCAAAATAAACCGACTCCGCCGCCGGCAAGAAAAAATCCTGGCTTTTATAGATAGATATGGTATAATAGTGGACATGGTGGGATTAGCTCAGATGGTTAGAGCGTCTGATTGTGGTCCAAATCATCGCGAGTTTCTTGGGGAAGTTTAGTTAAAGAATTATGGTTTTACCTGTTACGAAAGTAACAGGTTTTTTAGTGTGTGCGGAAACGGAGTCGAGGCTCTATATCAGTTATTCGGCGATATAGCC
>JAFWDS010000007.1 GCA_017516075.1 Candidatus Saccharimonadota bacterium | reverse complement strand
TTCAGTAAAATAAATACCATGATCTAGCTTTATTCCGCAATCCTCATATCCTTCCGTATTGATGAGAGCACTAATGTCAATAGGATTGATACCGATTTCCTCAGCTAATTGTTTCGTTGTCTTTTTATCCTTAAAGAATGTAGCGATTTTTTTCTCATCTTCTTCGGTAAAATAAATACCTTTAGCTAGCTTTATCCCACAATCCTCATATCCTTTCGTCTTACGGAGGGCACAGATGTCACTATAATTGACACTAAGCTTCTCAGCTAGTTGCGTTGTCATCTTTCTATCCTTAAAGAAAGCTGAGATTGTCTCCTCATCTTCTTCAGTAAAATAAATGCTTTTCCCCAGTCTTATTCCGCATTTTTCGTATCCTTCCATCTCAAGTAAGGCACTAATATCAGGATGATTGATGCCAAGATCTTGAGCTAATTGCGTTGTATTTTTTTTGTCCTTAAATAAAGTTGCGAGCGTTTTCTTACCTACTTTTTGCGACTTTCCTTTAGTCTTTTGTTCGTTCATTGCGTCTAAGATTTTTTCATGTACTTCATCATCGGTGTTTTCCGCCACATGATTGATTGTTTTTAGATCATCCCATTTAGTATTAGTGGGATATGTGGATGATTCGTGGGGCGAATTATCGTTAATTCTTTCTAGATTATCTTGTACTGGAGATAGTGATGGTTCATAACTATGATTCATACGGTTTTGCCTTTCTGAGTATATGTAATGCGTGAACTTTTTCCGATTTCTTGTCTAAGACTCTGGCGTAATTATGCCCATCTACTTTTTTCTGTATCGCAAAAACAAAGTGTTCGTAATCCCAGTCATTAAAATAGAGGTATTCAAATTGCCCATATGGAATAACATACCCGCAGATAAATTCCTGTTGGAGCGGGATTATATAGCAAATATCGTTAATTTGAATAGGAGTATCCGTCTTTTTCCACTCCGTATTTAAATTGGCATCTATTTCGAAATCCATATGGTTATCTTAATCTTCTTACCTTTTATTATACTCCTTTTTTCTTTTATGAAGGTAAGTTTATTGTCACTTTCTTACAAAAACTCTTGGCACCTGTGGCTATGAATGATCAGGATCGTTTCGCTATCCGTGAAGGTGGCAAGACCGTCGGTTCTGGTGTGATTACTAAGGTTATCAAGTAGTCAATAGACTTGATTAAAACCTCTCCTTTACGGGAGAGGTTTTTTGTGCTATAATGGGGAGACAATATCATAAATTATCAAGCCTGAAAAACTCGTGTCTTGTGAGGTTATCGGGCGGGAAAGGATAAAATGACAGAAGTCAAAAAAGATGAGGGTCTCAAAATCCGCATTAGACTTAAAGCCTATGATCATCGCGTGATCGATCAGAGTGCAAGACAAATTGTGGATACCGCTATTAGAACTGGCGCCACAATCAGTGGGCCAATCCCTCTGCCTACTAAGAGAAGCACTTTTACTGTGGTGAAGTCTCCACACGTTTATAAGACTGGCGGTGAAGCATTTGAGATGAAGGTACACAAGAGACTAATTGACATCTCTAATGCTACGCCAAAAACGATTGAAAGTTTACAAAATCTTTCTCTTCCTGCAGGGGTAGACGCCGAGATTAAGATGTAAAATTCTTATTAAAACTCGCTATACTGGCATTTTCCTCCTTCGCTCGTCGATAGACGCGCTTCACTCGGAGAAAATACCAATCTAGCGGGTTTTTTCTAAGGATTTCGTAGAAAATAATGGGACGCGTTTCAATTCCTCGAAAGGCAATCTGCGTGATTTTTATTGGCAAATTCAGATAGCTCAAGTCATGTTTTTATATTAGACCATATATTTCGTTATATGTCAAGCTGTGATATAATGGATGTTATGAGCTTTGCTAAATTCAAGAAGCGTTTTTATTTCGTGGCAGCTAAGTATTTTAGGCATTTTGCCGACCGCGCATTACAGAGGTGGCAGCCGCGAGTGATTGCGATTACTGGCTCGGCTGGCAAGACTACGATGCTACATCTAGTTGAGCACGAAATGGGCAAAAAAGCCCACTATTCGCACGACGCAAATTCGGCTTTTGGCGTGTCTTTCGATATCTTGGGCCTCAAGGGGATTCATGGTAATAAGCTGAAATGGATTTACCTCATCATTGCGGCGCCGCTTAAATCTTGGTTTTGTCGGCACAAAGAGAAGTTTTATGTGGTAGAGATTGATGGTGAAAGGCCACACGAGGCGGAATTTTTGGCGAAGTGGCTAAAACCAGAGGTAACTGTCTGGGTGTCGGTGGGGCGTTCGCACGCTGTGCAGTTCGAAAAAGTAGTGGAAGAGGGAAAATTTAAGAGTCTAGACGAAGCGATTGCAGCGGAGTTTGCGAATCTGCCAAAGAATACTTCCAAGCGGGTGTATATTGATGCAGATTCCAAGCTGATGAAGGTAGCGACAGAGGGAATTAAAGCCAAAGTAGTACCAATTAAGAAGACCGACATTAAAAAATATGTGGTTTATCCTGATTCGACAGATTTTACTTATGGAGACACAACTTTTCATTTTAACCATCCTGAGCCGAAAGATATTGCGTTTCATCTGTTAGTGTTGAAGGATTTGATGAAATATTTGAAGCTACCATTTAATGCGGATTTTTCGGACATCAAGATGGCGCCTGGGAGATGCTCGTATTTTAAGGGGAAGAAAGGGGTTGATATCGTAGATAGTAGTTATAATGCGCATCTAATATCCGTTGCTTCGATTTTAGATATGACCAGGAGAATGCACGCAGATCATAAATGGTTGGTGATTGGAGATATCGTGGATCAGGGGTCGATTACTGGAGAGGAGCACAAAAAGCTAGCACATCTGATTGCTGATGTAAAGCCGGAGAAAGTAGTATTGGTTGGCAAAAGGACTAAAGAGTACACGGCACCGGAGCTAAAAAAACTCGGAGTGTCAGCAGTGGCAACTCTGGATCCGCGCAAAGCTTTGGAATACCTAGAAAGAAGAACGACCGGAAAGGAGACGCTGGTTTTTAAGGGTAGCCAGTACTTGGAGTGGATAATTGAGAAGTTGCTCGAAAATCCGAAGGATGCTAAAAAACTATGCCGACGCGACAGGGGTGCAGTGGCGCGTCGTAAAAGTTGGGGGCTAGATTCATAATGAAAGGAGGGAACTAGGTGGCGGATTTATATATCATACATGGGTGGACTTACACGGTGGAGCCATGGAAGAATACTTTGGCGATGCTCCGCGATAATGGGCTTAGTGTCAAGATGCTACACGTACCGGGGCTAACGGAGCCGTCAGATAAAGTCTACACGATTGAAGATTACGTGAAATGGGCAGATTCGGAGATACCAGATGGCGCCGTGGCGCTAGGGCATTCGAATGGCGGGCGCATTTTGCTTAATTTGTGCTCCCAGAAGCCAGAGAAGTTGAAGCATTTGGTTTTGCTTGATGCGGCTGGAATATATGAGCCGTCAGCCAAGAAAAAGTTTGTCGAAAAAATGGCAAAAATTGGGAAACCGCTGAAAAAAGTGCCAATCATCGACAAGGCATTTCACAAGATTACGGGCTCGACCGATTACTCTCGAGCGCCAGAAAATATGAAGGTGACTCTGGCAAATATGCTGGCTTCGGACAAAAATCTGGATTTTAGCAAGGTCGAGACACCGACGTTTATTTTGTGGGGTAAAAAGGATACCACTACGCCGCCAAGACAGGCGACTATGATGTACGAGAAACTACCGCATGCGGAGTTGAAGTTTTACGCTAGTTGGACTCATGCACCATATATTTCTGACCCTGAGGGATTGGCGCGCGCAATATTGACATTAGTGAAGAGGATACAAAAGTGAAGCATTACTTTCTAGGGATGGCACAAGAATATGCGGGCGGTGAATGGCTGAAGCATCTTTTGACTGTCGGCAGAAAACGAGATTTGAAAAACCTGGAGAACTATCTAAGCAAACGATATCAAGGCGAGGCGATGCTTTGCAAAAATGGGCGCTCTAGTTTGACGCTGGCCCTAAAAGCTAATTTCGAGCCGGGAGACGCGGTGATTGTGAATGGATTCACTTGCTATGCAGTATATGAGGCCGTGAAAGAGGCTGGACTCACGCCAATATTTGCGGATATTTCAAGAGAAGATTTGAATTTTGACATTGAGAAGCTGAATGCGATTTTGGAAAATTCTCGCGTCAGAGGTATAATCGTGCAGAATACTCTGGGAAATCCGACGGATATCGGCGCGATTGAAAACCTGGCGGAGAAGTATGATTTAAAGATTGTCGAGGATTTAGCGCATTGCGCTGGCGTGCATTATAGCGACGGCAGAGAAGTTGGCACAGTAGGAGTCGCGACAGTGCTGTCGTTTGGTAAAGAGAAGTCGATTGATACGGTTTCTGGTGGTGCGGTGATATTCCGTGGCGAATTTTTATCAAACCTCGGGGCGCGTCCGGCCGGCCCGTCGCCACGGGCGGCCGGCGCTACCTCTCGCGCTGCCGCGCTCCGAACCCCCTCGGATTTGATAAAAACTTCGCCTCAAAAACCGCCGAGACCATCAGATCACCTCAGAGCGAGGTTTTATCCGATGTTTGGGGCGCTGACGCGAACCTTGACCTATGTCGGTATCGGTGGTGCAGTGATGAGGTGCCTAGTCAAGATTCACTGGGTGGAACGTTCGGCAGATAACAAATTGGATACTAGTCGGCGCTGTAGCAAGTTTGAGGCCAAACTTGCCTTAAAGCAACTAAAGAGACTTCGCAAAAATGGTGAGGCGCCGATTCGGGAATTCTGTTTTGTCCATGACAGGGATAAATGCTTGAAAGAGTTAAAGAGAAAAGGGTACTATTTTGGGGGATTTTGGTACGAAAAACCGGTTTCGCCGGAAAGATATTACAAAAATGTGCATTTTGATGAAATGAATTGCCAAAATGCCTGCTACGTGGCAGAACATATTATTAATTTGCCGATTTATTATACTAGGCGGGACTTGACGCCGGCGCTCAAAATTATTAAAAAATACTTGGAGGAAGAAGCGTGAAATGGAATGAAGTGGTCAAAAAATTTGGTGAAGCGAATTTTTTGCAGTCACCATGCTACGCAAAGATGAACGAATTACTCGGCGCCAAGACCATAACAGAGGATTTCGGAGGAAAAGGCCACGCTTTGATGGTGGTAAGAGACGCAAAACGGGGACGCTATCTGGAGATTCCTTGCGGACCATTGATAGATTGGAAAGATGCTCAGATTGTGAAAAAAGTTTTTGAGCGAATTAAAGAGATTGCTAAAAGTGAGAAGTGTGTGTTCGTGAGAGTGCGACCACAGCTAATGAAAACTTACGAGAATATGGAGCTTCTTTCTGGACTAGATTTAAAGGAATCACCAATGCATCTCGCGGCGGAGCACACCGTAATGATTGATTTAAGTCTATCGGAAGAAGAATTAATGGCGAATATGCGCAGACAGACGCGTTATGAGGTGAGACGAGCCGAGAAATTAGGGATCAAAGTTTTTCATGATAATTCAGAGGAGCTATTTAAAGAATTCCATCAGGTACAAGCTGATACAGCGAAGAGACAGGGATTTGTGCCGCCGTCGCTTAAGGTTTTGTTAGCCGAAATGGAAGCATTTGGTGAAAATGCCAGAATTTATGTGGCTGAGACTAGCGAAGGGGAAAGAATCGCGTACGGGCTAATTATTAAGGACGGGCGCGAGGGAGATTATTACGAGGCCGCTTCGACGCTTCTCAATCGCAAGTTGCCAGGAGCGTATGCTTTGCTTTGGCAGACGATGCGAGATTTGAAGAGAGAAGAATATGAGAGATTCAATCTCTGGGGAATTGCCCCACCAGGGCAGCCGAATCATCGTTATGCTGGGGTGACAACATTTAAGACCGGGTTTGGTGGGAGTATTGTAGAGTATGTTCCGGCGCACGATTTAGTGATTTCACGCGTAGGATACTTGAAAGACCTTGTCGTAGAAAAAGCACGCAAGAAAAGGAGGCATTTATGATAGATGGTGAGGACCGCGAAATATGGGATGGGTTTGTTAAATCGCATCCGGAGTCTAATTTCTTGCAGTCGTGGGATTTTTATAAATTCCATAAGTTGCGCGGCAAGAAGGTAGTTCGGCGACTAATGATGGATGGCGACAAGATTATTGGGGCATATGCTGGAGTGGTAGAAACCGCAAAGCGTGGCACGTATATGGCAATTGCGGGTGGTCCAATATTGGATTGGGGGAACCGCGAGTTAGTAAATAGTGTTTTTCAAGATATTCGCGAGCAAGGGAATAAGTATAATTGCGCGTTTGTAAGAGTGCGACCACAGCTGGAGCTATCGGACAAATCTTTGAAGTTGATGAGCGAGCTGGGATTGAAACGAGCGCCGATGTATTTGTCGGTGGAGTTCGCTGGGGTTTTGGATTTGAATAAGTCGGAAGAGGAAATACTGGCTGGAGCTTCGCAAGGTTTTCGCCGGAAGTTACGTAAGGCAGAGAAAAACGAGATTGAGATCACCGCCGATACAGATGATGAATCTATTAAGGCATTCTGTGCTTTGGAGAAAAAACATGCTGAGAGACAGAAATATGTGGCGTTTTCGGAATCGTTTTTGACTCGGCAATTTGAAGCGTTTCGCGAGCATGATGAAGTGCTGATTTATACCGCTAGGAAAGATGGAGAGATTCTGGCGCAGAATTTTATGATTTTCTATGGGCCGGAGGCGAGTTATCATTATGGAGTATCGAGCGAGCTTGGTACTAAATATTCGGCGGCGCCACTTCTACACATGGAGGCGATGCGCGAGGCGAGAAAACGGGGATGTATTCGGTATAATTTGTGGGGGATTGTGGAGCCGGACGAGACTTCACATCGGTTTTATGGCGTGAGCGAATTCAAGCGTTCGTTTGGATGCGAGGAGTTACGGTATACACCGGCGCATGATTTGGTTTTGAAACCGGCGAAATATCAAGTAACCAAGCTGATTGAAACTGCGCGCAAGAAAAAACGCCACGTATGATTTGATTTTTAAAAAAATGTGTTATAATAAGCATAAGTAATAAAGGAATTATATGGCACATATTAATAGAAGATATATTGATAAACACTGGTTTGTATTTATTATTCGCGGGATTCTCGCGGGGGTGTTTGGTTTTTTGATGCTGTTTGGGAGACTGAATAGTATCGAAGGCGTAATTGCGATGATTAGTGTTTTTCTGCTATTTATGGGGATCGTAGACGCGACGAGCGCATTATATAATTCCACCAAAAAACGTGGTTGGTTTAATTCAATTATTGATGCGGGGATTGATGTGGTCACTGCGATATTATTATTGTTTTTTGCGAAGAGCGATTTGGTGACAAGCCTAATTATAATTTCTGTTTATACGGCGCTATCTGGCGTGATTGATTTGTTCCATGGGTTTATTTCTACGGTCGACCCGACTGATAGATTCATTAGGATTCTGGCGGGCATCTGTGGATGTGTGATGGGGGCAGTGATTTTGAACGCCGGAACTTTTGAAGTGATGACATTTATCCGGTTCTTCGGCTCGTATATGCTGATTGTGGCGGTGGCAAGTTTGATTTATGGCGTACACAACCGCGCACAGAATACCGAGGATATCATTGCGAGAAGAGAAGTCGCTTCTAGTGCGAAGGTCGTTAAGAAATCTGGGAAGAAAACCGGCGCGAAATCTGGCGCGAAAGAAAAAAAGCGGAAATAACTCTTGAGAGGGTAGTCCATGCAGCGACGCATTGAATTTGGAATAATTGGGGGGATGATAGGAGTGGTGGGTTTTTGTGCGGTGGGGCTAATGAGCTCGGTATCTCATGCTGAGACTACTTCCGCTAACGCTACGGTGACAGTAGCCGAAGCTTGCACCATGACCGCTATGGTAGATTCGGCGCATTCTGCTATGGTTAATCCTGGACAATATGTAAGTGAAATTGGACAGACTACTCTCAAGGTGATATGTAATGATGCTAGCGGATACGCTATCTATGCAGTTGGAAATGCTAATAATGAATTTGGGAATAATAAACTACTAGCGAGTCTCGGAGGAACACTGAGTCCTGCATACGATATAGCTACTGGCACCGCTACAAGCGGAAACACTAGTAATTGGGCGATGAAAGTCGACGCCGTAAGTGGTGCATATGCTCCTGCAATTCAGAATAGTTTTGGCAGCTATCATGATGTGCCAGCTACTTATACTAAAGTAGCTCAGTATGCTTCTAATACCGATACTTCTACTGGTTCTTCTATTACTTCTACTTATGCGGCTTTTGTAAAATCAGATCAACCGGCTGGAAGTTATAATGGGAAAGTGAAATACACTATGGTGCATCCAATGAGTGAAACGCCGTTGCAACCACAATTAACTCAAGCAGGTAAGATTTGCTATTATCCGAACGGCAAAAATGTAGAGGGTACGATGGGGTGCCAAACGATACCTACATCTTCTAGTGCCGTTGATGGTGTTTCTAAGACTTCCGCTGTATTGCTGGCCTCAAATTATAGTAGAGAAGGCTATGGTTTTGCTGGATGGAGTAAAACTTATGATTATTCTGATCTGGATGGTTTTCTAGGTCCGCAGGAATACATTACTTATGAAAATGGACAATATAGTGGTTCTAATTCTGGGCTTTCGCTCTACGCTAGATGGATTAAATCGGCCGGCAATCTCCAAGGCTGGACTGGTTGTTCTAGCTTACAAAGTGGCGCAGTCACAGCCCTTACTGACCAACGCGACAACGAAACCTACGCTGTAGCTAAACTTGCTGATGGTAATTGTTGGATGATTGAAAATATGCGCTTAGAAAATACTGGAACTGATAATACTATTGGCTCACTAGCACAGGGCTACAATGCGAGCTTTGCTGGGCTGGCTGATTCAGAAGCTGCCTCTCTCTTAACCAGTACTACAACGGCTAATTTGCTATATAGTACGGATGGTTCTACTAGTAAGACTATTTCGGGCAGCGAACAATACAATAGATTCCCGCGCTACAACAACGTAAATACTCCAATTAGCGACATTGATAGACCAAGTAATCCAACTACTAATTCATCTACAAACAGCTCCACTAATGCTGGTATGTATAGTTATGGTAACTATTACACTTGGGCAGCAGCTATTGCGGATACTACCAACTATACCACTAATAACCAATCTGTCACTAGCACTTCTATTTGTCCTACTGGCTGGTATTTGCCAAAGGGTGGTAATAAACAAAACACAGCTAATAATGAATTCCTAGCATTTACAGAAGCATTAATTGGTGCAAAACCAGCTAACTATGATTCGCAAACATCTCCATATTATACAGGTACTCCGGAAGGAACTGATGCTTCTAATGTTCTGAGGGCTTACCCTAGCAATTTCGTTTATTCCGGCAGCGTTGGCAACGGTTCGGTGTACAATCGTGGGTACTTCGGCCACTATTGGTCGTCTACGGCTTACTCTGGCAGCAACGCCTACTACATGAACTTCTATGGTAGCGGCGTTTACCCAGGCACGGGCAACAACTACAAGTACTACGGAGGGAGTATTCGCTGCTTAGCCTCTGGTGCGTAGCGCGATTGAATTCGAGTCTAGGTTTTATCATTCTATCTGAATATTGTTGGCTGGATTAATGCTAATTGCTAGAACGGGCGGAGATGGGTGAGGATGAGCTGCTCGAGCGGAGCATAATCAAGTTTGAATGAAGCTTTGGAGGCTGCTATCATTTCGTCTTGGGTGATACCAGCGAAAGACAGAAACAGATTATTTTGGAAGGCGAGTTGGCGAATGAATTCGCGTTGAGCGCGGCCATTGCCATCGCGGAAAGGATGCAAAGCATTAATCTCGGCAAGATAGTAGGCGAGGCGCCGAGCAAAATCACCAATGCTTAAGCCCCTTAAATACTGCTCCTTTTTTAATTCGGTAAAAATCCGCTCGGCTTCAGAATCAATGGCAAAATACCTACAAAACAGATTACCCTTGGCAATATCTACAGTGCGGACTTCGCCAGCCCAATCATAGATATCCTGGAAGAGATAGGCGTGGATTTTTTTGATATGGTCGAAATCGAAATTGGCGTTGATGGGGTTGTAAAACAATTCTTCGGCGCGGAGCTTGCTGAGACGACGTTCGGTCATACAGAGTTCGTCTGGATTGCAAATATCTAATTTATTCTTGAGGACATGGGAATCAGAATAACAATAAGGATCTTGCATACTATTTGCTATGCCTTTCTTTGATTTCTTTCAGAATACGCTGACGGACTGCCTCGGTAGTGGTGCGACCGAGTTCGATATCTTGCAAATCCTTAACGTCTTGCTCGTCAAGTGGCATGCCTTCTAGAGCGAAAGTAGCTTTGATTTCTTCAATTCGCTGATTGGCGGAGATAGGGTAGGCTTCGGTGCGGATAGGGAAAGGAATAGATTGGGTTTCGTCGGCGCGCATCAACATGAGACGGATGACGTCGGACGTGTTAGTGCCGAGTTTTTCAAAAAGCTTGGCGGTGCGCTCCTTCAAATCGGCAGAAACGCGAACTTGAATTAGATTGTTGGTGGTTTTAGTTGTGGTCGTTGTACTCATACTATTATTGTATGACAATGTAATACAATAGTCAAGTGAGTTTTGTGTCTTTTTCGATTATTCTATGTTATAATTAAGTCTCAAGGAGAACTTATGAAAGCTATAATTACAGATGCGGGGTTTGCTAGCCGCTATCTACCTATTACAAAAACTATTCCAAAAGCCATGATTCCGATTGGCGCGAAGCCAGTGATGCAACTTTGCGTGGAAGAATGCGCAGAGGCGGGGATTGATGAAATCATCATCGTGGCGACGCCAAATACCAAATCTAAAGAAATTTACGACGATTATTTCCATAATCCGTCTGAGAACGTGAAGGCTCTTTTAGACAAACAGGGCAAAAGCGAAAGATTTGAGCCTGTAGAGAAAGTTTTGCAATTCCCAAAAATCACTGTGATTGAGCAGGACGCTAGCTTACCATACGGCAATGGCTCGCCGATTGTCTCGGCTAAGGATTTTGTGAAAGACGATGAAGCATTCGTGGTGCTATATAGCGACGATTTGATTCTAGGGACTAGCGACGTAAAGACCTTAATTGAAGAATACAAAGCTCACCCTGGCGCCAAGGCAGTAATCGCGGCGCAGGAAATGCCAGAAGAAGTTTGGAATAAGTACGGAATGATAGCACTAAAAGATAACGGCACGCTCAGCCATATTGTCGAGAAGCCCAAGACTCCGGATTTGTCGCCGAGCAATCTTACCAGTTACGGAAGATATTTACTCACACCTGAGGTTTTTGAATATTTAATTCCGACAAACACCGGGCTAGACGGTGAACTCTGGACAGTGGACGCCATTACAAAGCTCGCAGAGCAAGGCGATGTGATCGTGGCGAGAAGCAAAGGCAAGTGGATTACCACGGGCGACCCGAAGAATTATTTCCTCGCCCACCTAGAATATGTACTTTCTCACACTGATTATGCTGACGACGTGCGAGAAATGGTGTATAATCGTTTTAAGGAGGATTAAAAATGAATGTAGCAGAATGGATAATTGTTGCAATCTTAAGTACGACATTGCTTCTACTTTTGATTCTGGCAATTGCGCTTATTATCAAATTAATCAATCTTAGCAAAGAGATTGAAAAAATAGTGGTTGAGGGGCAGGATATCGCCAAAAATGCCAATGGCATCGCCTCAAACCTCAAGGGAATGACCTCTATCGGTGGGACTATCGAAATGTTCGTGGATAAATATATTAACCCGAAACTCAAAGAAAAGTCTAAAGAAAAGAAGGAGGAGAAAAAAGATGACGGAAAAAAATAAAAGTGGAGCTGGCAAGTTTTTCTTAGGAGCAGCGCTTGGCGCGATTGCTGGAGCGATTGCGGGGAAATTTGTATCAAAGAAGATGTGTGACGATGATGACGAAGAAGAAATCGAAGACAGAGTCGATGATTTGGAAGAAAATTTGGAAGATTTTAAAGAAGAAGTCAAGGAAAAAGCTGAAGAAACTAAAGCAGAAGCAAAAAAGGTCGCTAAAAAGACTGAAAAGACGGCCAAGGCTACAAAATAGCGAGCCGAAAGACCTCGAATAATGCGAGGTCTTTTTGTGCTATAATTTTTATATGACGAGTTTGAAGGCTAGTGATTTTGTGCATTTGCATAACCATACGCATTATTCGCTTTTGGATGGTTTGACTAAGATACCAGAACTAGTGAATTTTGTCAAAGAGGATGGTATGGAAGCGGTGGCGGTGACAGATCACGGCACAATGTCTGGACTAGTGGAGCTTTATAAGGAATGTAATGCCGCTGGAGTGAAGCCGATTTTGGGGCTGGAGGCATATGTAGCTGCACGCAAAATGACCGACCGAGACCCTGCACACGACAAACAGAGGTTCCACATTACACTACTTGCGATGAATAATAAGGGGTATGAGAATCTGTGCCGTATCATGTCGAACGCCGAAGAGCATGGTAAGTATTACAAACCCCGCACCGACCACGATGAACTTGAAAAATACAATGAGGGGATTATTTGCCTATCTGGCTGTATGGGGTCGGAGATTGCAGAGGCGATTCGGGCCGGAGATGACAAGCGCGCTTTGTCTCTCATAGATTGGTATCGGAATGTGTTTAAAGACCGGTTTTATCTAGAGATGCAGGACCATGGGCATCCGAAATCATCTACGCATTCTGCGGAGCAGAAGAAAGTTAATGACTGGCTGATGGCGCACGCGGAAGAGTTGGGGCTACCTCTGGTGGTGACCTGCGATGCGCACTATTTGAAGCACGAAGACCAGGATGCGCATGAGGTGCTGCTCTGTATTGGGACCGCGGCTTATTTGTCCGATACTAATCGCATGTCGCTGAAAGATTACGATTTGCATGTCATACCTGCTGAGGAAATAATCTCACATTGGGAAGACACTTGCCCAGAAGCAATACTGAACACCAAACGAATTGCAGAAAGATGCGATGTGGATTTGCAGCTGGGGAGGATTTTGATTCCGAAGTTTCCAGTGCCAGATGGCGAAGATGAGAAGTCTTATCTAGACAAGCTAGTATTCCAGGGTTTAGTCTATCGTTATGGCGGGAAAAAACTTGAGGAAACCGTCGATTTATCGGTGGAAGAGTGTCGAAAGATGTTGGAAAAAGTAGACGCGGAGAGAGATGAAGAACATAAAGTATTGCCAAGAATTGATTATGAGTTATCCGTAGTAGATCATATGGGCTACAATGGTTACTTCTTGATTGTGCAGGATTTTATTAACTGGGGTAAGTCTCAGAGAATCGTGTATGGACCAGGTCGTGGCTCAGCAGCTGGTGCGATTTTGGCCTATGCGCTAAGAATTACCGAGCTTGACCCTTTGAAATACGATTTACTCTTTGAAAGATTTTTGAACCCAGATAGGATTTCGATGCCAGATATCGATACGGATATTCAAGACACGAGACGTGATGAGGTAATTGAGTATTGTACTAATAAATATGGCGAGGCGAGGGTGTCTAACATTGCGACATTTGGTAAAATGATGGCCAAAAACGCAGTAAGAGATGTGGCGAGAGTACTGGAAGTACCATACGCTGAGGCAGATAGGCTTGCCAAGATGGTGCCAGACCCAGTGCAAGGGCATCACGTTAAGCTATCTGACGCCATCAAAGATGTGCCGGATTTGAAACAGGAGTACGAAACTAACCCAACCTCAAAAGAAGTGATTGGTTTTGCATCAAGGCTCGAAGGAACAATTCGTAACCATGGGGTACACGCTTGTGGGGTGATTATTGCGCCAGATGATTTGGTGAAGTTTTTACCTTTGGAAGTATCAGCAAAGGGTCCGATTGCGGCACAATTTCCGATGGGGCAAGTGGAGGAGTTGGGGCTTCTCAAGATGGATTTTCTAGGCCTTTCCAACCTTTCAGTAATTAATAATGCACTAAGGATGATCCGTAAAGTATATAATACCGAGATAGATTTATCGAATTTGCCACTTGACGACCCAGAGACTTATGCGCTACTGCAGCGCGCGGAAACAACAGGCGTATTTCAGTTAGAATCTGCTGGAATGAAGCGATATTTGAAAGATTTGAAAGCGTCAACATTCGAAGACATTATTGCTATGGTGGCATTATATCGTCCAGGACCGATGCAGTTTATTGACTCTTTTATTAAGCGTAAACATGGCGAAGAACCAATTACTTATCTACATCCAGGCCTTGAAAACTCTTTGAAAAATACCTACGGAATCATGATTTACCAAGAGCAGTTCATGCAGATTTCTAAGGAATGGTGTGGATTCACTGGTGGGCAAGCGGATACTCTGCGTAAGGCCGTGGGGAAGAAAAAGATCGATCTGATGAAAAAGGTGAAGCCGGAGTTTATTAAGGGCGCCGTCGAGATTGGCGGAGCGACCGAGGAAATTGCGGAGACGTTTTGGGGTCAGCTTCTAGATTTTGCAAACTACTGCTTCAATAAGTCGCACGCCGCGTGTTACGCTTTAATTGCGTATTGGACGGCGTATCTTAAAGCTCATTTCCCGGATGCTTTTATGGCAGCGCTAATGACCGCAGATATGCGGTGGACGGATCGTCTGGCGATTGAAATGACTGAATGTAAGAAAATGGGGCTCAAGGTCCTAGGCCCAGATATTAACCAGTCGTATGGAGATTTCGGTATCGTGGGCGGCGAAAAAACGATTCGGTTTGGGCTTTCAGGTATTAAGGGAATGGGGAAGGCTTTAGTAGAAGAAGTGGTAATTCCAGAACGCGACAAGAATGGTCCATTTAAATCTGTCTGTGATTTCGCTAAAAGAGTAGATTCTTCAAAATTCAATAAAAAATCCTGGGAAGGTGCTATTAAAACTGGGGCGTTTGATCGCTTTGGCGCAACCAGGTCGGATTTACTCTTTAATCTCGAAGCAATTCAAGCGTATGGAGCTAAAATACAAAAGGATGTTGGTTCGGGGCAGACGGATTTATTTGGCATGATGGGTGAAGCTGGGGTTGTCCCTGAGGTTGAAATTAAAACAGCACCAGTGCAGCACCCAGAGAAAGAGCAACTCTTATGGGAGAGAGATTTGATGGGGCTATACCTCTCGGCACACCCATTGGATAAATACGATACGTATTTTGAGGAACAAACCCACCCGATGAGCATGGTATCAGCGGACTACGATAATAAAATTGTGACGATTGGAGGGATTATTACAGCAGTGAGGTCGATTTTGACCAAAAAAGGCGACAAGATGGCGTTCGTAAAGATAGAAAACAAGACAGACGAGGCGGAATTTATCGTATTTCCGTCGGTGTTTGCGGAGTTTGGGGGAAAATTAGAGGTAGATAATGTGGTGAAGGTGAAGGGGCGAGTAAATGCGAAGGATAAGGATGGGAGAGTTAGCTCGGAGGTGAAATTATTGGCAGAGAGTGTTGAGCTGATATCAGATGAAACGCTGGAATCATATAAATCTACCGGCACAAAACTGGGGGCTCCGGTAGCAGCGGCTGATAATGGCGGTAGAAGGCGGAGATTCACTAGTTCGGCAGAAAAGGTTTATGGTGGGAATGGAGCGCGGAAAGAAACTCCGAATACAGAGGCGCCGAGGATTTTGAAAGAGCCGCCGAAAGACCCGCGCAAAGAGAGGTTGTATGTTTTAATTGAAGATATGGAGAATACTGAGGTTTTGACGGGAATACGGCGGCTCGCAGATTTGAATCTAGGGATGCAAGAGGTGGTGCTGGTGATGAAAGAGGGGGAAGCTAAACGGCCGCTCAAGATGCCGTTTAAGGTGGAAGTGTCGGAAGAATTGCTCTCTGGTTTGAAAGAGCTGGTAGGAGAGGACAAGGTGAAGGTCTGTTAGCCTGTGGTATAATCTAGGTATGAAGAAGAAAAAAGTGTCAGATATGGTGACTGTGAATCGAAAGGCGAGGTTCGATTATATTTTGGGCGATGAGCTGACGGCGGGGATGGTTCTCTCTGGGCCAGAGGTGAGGGCGATTCGCGACCATCATGTACAACTGAAAGGCTCTTTTGTGACGGTGCGAGCTGGGGAACTGTGGCTAAATAATTTGACACTGGGAGCAGATACGGCGAGAAATATCAAGCTTCTCGCGACTCGGAAACAGATTACCGCTCTGGAGCGAGAAAAGGTGGCTGGCTCTACGATTGTGCCGGTGAAACTACTCGGCGGCTCGCGGCATATCAAACTAGTGATTGCAGTAGGTAAAGGTAAGAAGAAATACGACAAGCGTGAGACTATTAAGAAAAGAGATATTGAAAGAGGTAGATATGCTTAAGATTTTTTCGTGGAATGTGAATGGACTCCGGGCGGTGATACGGAAGGGGGCTCTAGGTGGGTTTATTGAGAAATACCAGCCGGATATTTTGTGTTTGCAAGAGACTAAGGCAAAACAGGGGCAGGCGGAGATTGATTTACCGGAATATGAAGAACTTTGGAATTCGGCTGAGCGGCCAGGATATGCTGGGACAGCGATATTTACCAAAATTAAACCTTTGTCAGTGAGGAATGATTTGCCGACAGAGATGAAACTCGCGGATGAGTTTGGCGACCCTCTGACGGAGGGGAGAGTTTTGATGGCGGAGTTTGAGGAGTTTTTCTTGGTGGATGTCTATACGCCAAACTCTAAAAATGAACTGGAGAGATTAGGCTTGCGCGAAAAAAAGTGGGACCCAGAGTTCTTGAGGTATTTGAAGGAATTAGAGAAAACGAAACCAGTGGTGGTATGCGGGGATTTTAACGCCGCGCATGAGGAAATCGATATCGCGAGACCCAAGACCAATCACCATTCGGCTGGGTTTACCGATGAGGAAAGACAGGGGATTACGAATATGATTAATGCTGGACTTATAGATACGTTTCGGAAACTAAATCCGGAATCTGTACGTTACACTTGGTGGTCACACTGGGGGCATGCGCGCGAGAATAATGTAGGGTGGAGGATTGATTATTTCTTTGTATCAGAAAAGCTGCTTTCGAAGCTGAAGTCGGCGGAGATTCATGAAGACGTGATGGGTTCGGACCACTGCCCGATATCGATAGAATTGGAGGTATAGATGGACTTTTTTGAAAAACTAGATAAGAATCCATACGAGGATCTTAAATGGAATATCCCAGAGAGAAAACAGGGGTCGATGAATGTGATTGGGGGGTGCAGTGGAAATTTTCGTACAGAAGTGAAAGTGGCGGAGTATATGGCTGCGAATTATCCAGTACAAGATGTGTGGCTGGTTTTGCCGGACGCTTTGAAGGGAAAATTGCCGGTTTTGCCGAATTTTAAGTTTTTGCCATCTAGCGAATCGGGGTCGTTTAATGAGAGTCAGGAGCTAGTTGATGTGTTTAATGTGGCAGATTTTAATCTGGTGATTGGAGATTTGTCGCGAAATTCGGTAACTGGGCGGGGATTATCAAGCGCGGTAAAAAGTTCCGAAAAAATGACACTGATTACGCGAGACAGCGTGGATTTACTGGTTGAGAATCAGCCAGACAGATGGCTGATGAATGAGAATCTGATTATCTTTGCTTCGGTGGCACAATTACAAAAATTGCTACGCGCAGTGTATTATCCCAAAATGCTTTTGATGTCTCAATCTCTGGTGCAAGTGGTGGAGGTATTGCATAAATTCACATTGAGCTATCCGGTGTGCGTCGTAACACTACATAATGAGCAGATTTTGGTGGCGGGGAACGGCCTGATAAAAGCGGTGCCGCTAGCTAAATCCGGCTACTCGCCGCTAATGCTTTGGAGTGGAGAAATGGCGGCAAAAATCGCCGGAATGAATCTGTACAATCCAAGCAGAGTAGTAGACGCGACGGCCTGCGCGGTGTTTCAGTAGTTTATTTGGATTTTGATGATTTTTTGGCGGAATTTGAAAGTTCTTTTTCGATGTGGACGGCGTCGCGAGAGACGTTTTTGCGGCGTTGGCGCAGGAAGAACCAGATGAACACAAAGATAGAGCAGCCGAAGATGAATAGACCGATTTTGACCGGTAGCGGCCAGCTAGTTGCAAAGAGGATGAAAGCATTGATGATACCGAGGCAAATTGTATAAAGATAGCGGCGTGCGAGGACGATTTTTTTGGCGAGTGGAAAGTTGCGACGAGTAAGAGAATTTTCTGTACAATTATCGGGATGGCCAAAGAATTTGCCGTATAAAATGAGCTCCAAGGCACCACAAACCACCGTATAGTAGATGATCACGACGAGGCCGGCAATCCAGTTGATTTGCAGAGTGCAGAATAGTACCTGACCGGCCGCGAGCAAGACATCCGAAATCATGTCGTATTGGGCGGCGTATTTGCGATATTTGGGCACCTTGTTTTTGGGAAATGGCCATTTGCGAGCGCAAGTACCATCGAAAGTATCGGTGAGCTCGGCGGTCAGAAAGACGATAAAGGCGTTTTCGGCGGGCGAGCCGACAAAAGCCAATGCTATCAAAACAATACTTAGAATGAATCTGATTAAGGTTAATAAATCTGCTAAATATCTCATAAGATAATTATAACAGAAATTTTTAAGGTTTCGAAATCGCAGAATTAAAGATTCTTAGCAATTCTTTGATGCGGCTACTAATCAAAACTTCATCACGATGCTTTAGCATAATTTGGCTCATTTTTTCGATGCGTTCTGGATGAGCGAGCAAATCATTTAGAGCGGCGGTCATGGCGGCGGGCGAAGGGCCAGAGCTCATCACGAAGCTACCTTTTGGAATGATTTCTTGCATATCTTTGTCGCAAATAAAAACCGGCACGCCGTGCGCTTCGGCTTCGACGAGAGTTAGTGGATAGTTATCGAAATTATACGAGGCTAGAATATCCAAATGCGAGTTTTGAAGGGTAGTTTGGAACTTAGCAAAGTCGGTGTTGCCGTGAAATTTGACATTCAGATGCTGGCGCCTAGCAAAACGCTGGGCTTTCTTAAAATCTGGGCCATCGCCGTAAATATCTAGATGGTAATTATCTGCAACTAAAGTGAGAGTTTTCAAAAACGGCAGGATGCGCTTTTCGCCCGAAAGACGAGAGTGCCAAATCATTTTGAGTGACTCACCTTGATGCAAAGTTTTAAGCGGAGGGTGACTGGGGTAATTGGAATCTTTGTAACCATTTGGCAGGATGTGGATTTGGTGTTTGACGCCGTAATGTTGGAGTTTTTTAGCGAAATGATGCGAAGGGCAGATGACATAATCAGCGTAGTTGGCGTGATTTACCATCATGGTCCACATTTTAGCTTTGGCGATGGTATCGGCAAGATAATCATCTCTTCTAATAGTAATTTCGTGCGGAATAAACCAAGAATGAAACCAATTAAGCAGTGTTGCAACGATGGTGCGAAACCCGAATGGGATAATGTTTGTAGCACCCATATCTTCGCGTCCGTGCATGACCTGGAACGTGGGGATATGGAGTTTTTTACCCAGGCGAAGACCAGCAATAGAACAACCGGCTTCGTAGTGAACATAGAAAATATCAAACTCCTTGATTTCGGGGTGCTCACGGAGGAGCCATTTTTCGATAATATCTGGACGGCGCGGCACCGGTGTGACACCACGAAAGAACAATTTGCAACTGGGGACTTGGAAAATGTTTTGAGTCGAGAGTTTTTTGATTTCACTACTAGAGCGCGGGTAACCGGTGCTAAAAATATAGACCTTGTGGCCGAGTGTTTCGAGAGCTTGCTTTTGGGCGTTGATGGAGCTGGTAATGCCCCCAGTAAGATCTAAATAGCAATCACTGAAAATCGCAATCTTCATATTTTTATTTTACCACGCAACGTGCTATAATCGTAGCATTATTAGTATCAAGAAGGGGCGAGGGAACGGCCCGTTGACCTCCTGCCAACCTAGCATATGCCAAGGTGGTAAATCCGACCAGAAAGGAAAGATATGTTCTACAGAACAGCGGAGAGCGTTTCTCCAAAACACCCAGACAAATTATGTGACAGAATTAGTGATGCAATTCTGGATGCGTACCTCAAGAAAGATCCGGATGCGCGCGTGGCAGCAGAAACTTGCGGCGGACATGGCGTGGTTTTTGTGACCGGCGAAATCACTTCGACAGCAGATGAAGTAGATATCCCAGCGATTGTTCACCGGATTGCTGGATCAGATGTAGAGGTACATACCAAAATCGTGAAACAGTCACCAGAAATTGCTGCCGGCGTGGATACTGGTGGGGCTGGAGACCAGGGAATCATGATTGGTTACGCCTGTGATGAGACGCCAGAACTTTTGCCTTTGGAAGAAGTGTTAGCGCGGAAGCTTAATCAATTTATTTATAACAAATATGCTTTTGATGGCAAGACTCAAATCACAATTGCTCCGGATGGAACGATCGATTCAATTGTGGCGAGCTTTCAAAACGTGTCGCATGATGAGCTAGAGAAAATAGTGCGAGAATTTATATCCACCGAGAAATTAGATGGCAAATTGGAATTACACATTAACCCAGCTGGTGACTGGAGCCAAGGTGGCTTCGATGCAGACACAGGGCTCACTGGACGTAAATTAATTGTTGATAATTATGGGCCGAGGGTTGCGATTGGCGGCGGATGCTATTCTGGCAAGGATCCGTCAAAAGTGGATCGTTCTGCCGCCTATATGGCGCGTAGAATCGCGGTAGATTATCTCCGCAAACGCAAGGCTCACGAAGTGTTGGTACGATTAGCCTATGCGATTGGCTATGCGGAACCTCTAGAAAAAACCGTAATTATTGACGGCAAACCAGAAGAAATCGAAGGATACGATTTGACTCCGCGCGGTATTATTAAATATCTGGATTTAAAACGTCCGATTTACGAAAAAACCGCAGAGTACGGACACTATGGGCGCGAATTTCCGTGGGATAAATAATAGATGGAAGGTTTTTAGGTTGGTTTGAGTTTGGAACCGCATAATTAAGCTATAAATTAAATAGGAGAATATATGCGAATATTGTATGTTGAGGATGCGGAACTACTAGCTGGAGCCGTGAAGCACAATCTTGAAAAACAGGGTATGATGGTGGATTTGGCGCGCGATGGTGAGGAAGGTTTGGATAAAGCGTTGAAAGATATTTATGATTGCGTGGTGCTGGATATTATGCTACCAAAGTTGTCGGGGACAGACATTCTGAAACGCATGCGTGAAAAAAATGTACAGACGCCAGTGATTATGCTTTCTGCGTTATCGGAAGTGGAAACAAAAGTGGGACACCTAGACAAAGGTGCGGACGATTATCTAGCAAAGCCTTTTAAGACGGCGGAACTTGTAGCTAGGATTAAGGCAGTAGCGCGTCGTCCAAAAAAGGTTGATACTGGACAGATTACTTATAGCAATCTAGTGCTCGACAAGAACAATGCGACTTTGAATGAAGTGCAACTGACCGCAAAAGAAGCGGAGATTATCACCGAATTCATGACGAATCCGGATAAATTGATTAGCAAAGAGCATTTGTTGGCAAAAATCTGGGGAGAGGAGAATATTTACGACGAAAACTATGTGGAGACTTATATTTCGCGACTTCGAAAAACGCTAAAGGGGTTAAAAAGCCGTGCGAAAATCGTGACAGTGCGTGGACTAGGATATAAGCTGGCGGAGGGATAGATGACTGGGCTGACTATTGCGATGCGCGGATTAGTTGATTTGGGTCTTGCGGAGGAGGTGTAGATGTTTCAGAAGCTGCGCAATAAGATTATTATCATCACAATGGCAATTACTACGTTGGTACTCATCGCGGCAGGATGTCTTATCATGATGTTTTCTTCGACCATGCGACCGGAGCCAGTGAATTTGCCGACTCCTAAGATTGTGGAGGCGGAATTTGATGATCAGGAATTGAAGTTGTTTATCAAAAACGATAGGAAAGAGGGGAATACGAGACTGCTTGCTACTTTGCTAAGTGTGGGGGTAGGAGTTGAATTAATCGTATTTATAGTGACTTATTATTTGTCGGAGAGGATTGTGACGCCGGTAAAGGATTCGTATGAAAAACAAAAGATGTTTATCGCAAATGCGTCACACGAGCTCAAGACGCCACTTGCAGTGATTGAGGCGAATATGGAGGCTTTGGAGGTGGATAAAGCAAGTGAGCCATGGAAGGAGAATATTGAGACGGAAATCACACATGCGAATAAGTTGGTGCTGGATTTATTGCAGCTGGCTAGGATGGATGTAGGGAGTGTTGAAAAAAGCGAGGTTTCGGAGGTAGATTTGAATGCGGTGATACGTGAGCAGATTGAGATATTTAAGCCGAAGTTTGAGGGGAAGATTAGTTTTGAGAAAAAGGCTGAAAATGTAAAGCGAGAGCTGGTGAGGCAGGATTTCGTACAGGTGCTTTCGATACTGCTCGATAATGCGACGAAATATGGGGAGAAGAAAATTAAAGTAATTTTGAATGATGATGGGCTGATTGTGGAAAATGACGGAGCGATAGTAGCAAAAGAGGATTTGGAGAAGATATTTGATAGATTCTATCAGACCGACAAGACCCGCGAAGGCTCTGGTCTGGGGCTGGCGATTGCGAAAGCACTTTGCGAACAAAATGGATGGAAGATAAGCTGCGAGAGTGGGGAAGGGGTTACGAGGTTTGTGGTGCGGTGGTAGGTGTTTTACTCTGGTTGTGCTCAAGATACCAATAGTTTGTTATTGGTATTTTTTGGATTAATTGCGTGAAAAGTGTTGACAAAATTATACAACGGAATTATACTTGTTGTATATATTAATCAACAAAGCATAGGAGGGCTATGAAGTTTCACGAGATGTTCAAAAAGAGACGGATGGAGATTGGTACGGTGCGGGAGTTTGCGAAGCGGGCGGGGCTAGATGTGGCGTATGTGTCGAGATTAGAGAATGGGGTGACTTTGCCGCCAAAGGATAGCGGGAAATTATCGAAGCTCGCTGTGGCTTTAGAGATAGCTAAGGACTCTGACGAATGGCAAGAATTTATGGACTTGGCCGCTGTGGCAAAAAATGAGTTGCCGGAAGATTTGCGAGATGATGAACGGGTGGCGAGTGTACTGCCGGCGTTTTATAGGACGCTTCGGAATAAAGAGCTAGACGAAGAAGACCTAGAGAAGCTGCTGAGTTTGATTAAAAGTCCCAAGGATGAGAGTTTGACTAGAGATTCCGGGGAGGAGGAATAAAAATATATGGCTTATTTAGGTGAAGACGGGCAAATTCCATTTGTTAGTAAAAGCGAAATAAAAAGTAGGGTAGACGAGTTGCTTGAGGAATGTTGGGATGGGGCTTTTCCGGTGGACGTAGAGAGGATGTGTGATCATTTTGATATATCAATATTGCCGGTGGCGGGGCTCACTGATTGTTTTCAGATAGATGCATATATATCAGCAGATTTTAAAACCATCTATGTGGATGCTGAGAAATACAAAGACGAAAGCCCTAGGTATCGTTTTAGCGTGGCACATGAGTTGGGGCACTATATACTGCATAGGGAATATTATTCAAGCAGAGTGGAGAGTTTTGGGGAATGGCGGGCGGCATCCTACAAGAGCGCTAATTATTTTGCAGAATACCAAGCAAATTATTTTGCGGGATGCTTATTGGCGCCAGAGAATGAGCTGATTAGAGTTCTTAACGTAGGGTTTGATGGGAGTTTTGCAAGGAGCTACTTTAGCACGAGATGCGAGGAACTTGGGAGAATAATGGTAGGTATGCGGAGGTTTTTTAGAGTATCGGAGCAGGTGATTCATCGGAGGATGCGGGATGTGATTTACGGGTTGAATTAGGGTTGCGGGGTTTGGTTATGGCGGAAGGGCAGGACAAAATGTGAGTACGAATAGGAATTAGGTGTGGGGGAGGATAAACTAAAACAAAAGGAGGTAAAATGGCGTCGAAGAATAATACTATTAAATTGAGATTGTTGTGGGAGAATGGGAAAAGGTGTGCGATTTGCGGGAAGATGATTGAAAGCGTGGACGATTTGACAGTGGATCATATTATACCAATATCAAAGGGCGGGAAGCGAGAGATTTCGAACTGTCAATTGGCGCATAAGTCGTGTAACTCTCGAAAGAGCGATATTATGCCGGATGAGTATGAGAGGTTACTTCGGTATAATAGGCGGAGAATAATGTTGATGCGGGTGAGGAGGGGGATTGTGGTGTGGTAGATTATTAATTTTATAAAAGGAGGTTATATGAATAAAGATGATATTAGATTGTATGATGACAAACCAGTTCGAGCGGTTTGGGATGAGCAGAATGAGGAGTGGTGGTTTTCGGTAGTGGATGTGATAAGTATTTTGACAGAACAAGAGAATAAGACGATTGCAAGGAAGTATTGGAATAAGCTAAAACAGAGGCTGAAAGAAGAAGGAAGCGAACTGGTGACAAATTGTCACCAGTTGAAAATGGTGGCAGAAGATGGCAAAAAAAGGTTGAGTGACGTAATGACTACTGAACAATTATTGAGGTTGATCCAGTCGGTGCCATCTAAAAAGGCAGAGCCTTTTAAGCTATGGTTGGCAAAAGTAGGAAGAGAACGAATTGAGGAGACTATCGATCCAGAATTAGCAATCGACCGTGCGTTTGAGACATATTCGAAGAAAGGTTATAGCGAAGAATGGATTCGTCAGAGATTGATGTCAATTAAGATTCGGAATGAGTTGACTAGTGAATGGAGTGAGCGTGGGGTGAAAAAGGGAATTGGATATGAGGTAGCGAGGAGGGGCGGGAAGGTAGCGGGTAACGCAAGAAAAGAAATTGAGACGGAAACTGGTGAGCCGGTAGTTTCTTCAGAAAACTACAAAAAATTGCTAGGGGATTCTCGAGACAATAAGACTATGGAAATAGTTAAGGACGAAACTCTGCCCGACAATATGAAATTAGTTCCGAAGAGGAATTGATTGCGTTTTTGAAAAAAAGAGAAAAGGATGATAACGGAGTGAGATATACTTCAAAACAGATGAAGTCTATTCTATCTGAAAGACTGGACGCAAAGAATTAAGAAAAAAGCGCTTCTTGAATTTAAGAAGTAAACGTATTGTAATTATGGTATTGAGGGTGACATTGTGCCGAAGGCGCGAGGCCAAACCCTCTTTTTGTTGTGATTTTTGAGATGCGATGGTATAATTAAGGGGCAATACATCAACATTAACAGTTTGGCAATACGCCAATATAGCTTCTATAAAAGGGAAAATGGGACCCTCATCGGCCCAATTTGGCCCCATTTATGGAAGCTACGTTGGTGTATTGCAAACCGTATGGGGGTTCCATTTTTTTATTAAGTAAAAAATGTATTGCAGAAAGAGGTTTCTGCAATGGGGCGAAGGTTGGAGGAGTATACTCATGAGGAGCTCATAGAGTATATCAAAGAATTAAAACAACAGGCAAGAAAAAGATACGGGTTAGTGTGGGAAGAAAAAATAAAGCCTGAAAAAGTAGTGGAAGAGTGCGATACGAAAATACCGGTAGTGAAGGAAATTGAGGAGAAGGTAATTGGTGATGAGGCGGGTGAGCCGACAAATATTATTATTGAGGGAGATAATTATCACGCACTTTCGGTGCTGAATTACACGCATACTGGCAAGATTGATGTCATCTATATTGATCCGCCGTATAATACGGGTAATAAGGATTTCATTTATAATGATTGCTATGTAGATAAGGAAGATACATTTCGGCATTCGAAATGGTTGTCTTTTATGAGTAGGAGGTTGGAGCTAGCGAAGAATTTGCTCAAGGATGATGGGGTGATTTTTATTTCGATTGACGATAATGAATATGCTACTCTGAAACTATTGTGTGATTCAATTTTTGGCAGTGAGAACTTTATATGCCCTTTGATTTGGAATACAAAGAATGCAAGTAAGGGTGTACCGCCTGTACAAATGGTTACAAGTATCCATGAATATGTTTTGGTTTATGGAAAAAAATCGTCTAGGTTTAAGTTTTTCGGGATAAAAAGAACGACTGACGATTTTTCTAATCCGGATAACGATCCAAGAGGATTATGGCGAAAGGAAGCCTTAGTGTCTACAATTTCAAAAAAGACGTTTGAAATAGTAGACCCAAAGACCGGTAATGTCTTTAACAGGGCGTGGGCATTTTCGAAAGAAACTATCGATAAAATGATTGAGGAAGGAAGAGTGATTTTTCCGCGTAAACCAAACGGAACGCCTCTACAAAAAAAGTTTTTTAATGATTATACAAATGAGGGTCTTCCGATTACTACACAACTTGGCACTTTTCAATCTAGGAAGGCTACATCTGATTTGATGAATATTTTTAGTAATGAGAAAAAATTTGATTTTCCAAAGCCTATTGATTTGATGAAGTTTTTGATTAGCCAAAGCACAGAAAATGGTATAATATTGGATTTCTTTGCGGGGTCGGGGACGACGGGGCAGGCGGTGATGGAGCTCAATAAAGAAGACGGCGGGCATCGGCAGTTTATACTGGTAACCAACAATGAGGCAAATGGTCAGACCGATGCGGGAGCGGAAGGAATCGCCGAGAAGGTGACTTATCCGCGCATTAAGACCGTGATTACTGGGGTTCGGCCAGATGGGACGAAATATTCCGATGGGATTCCGGCGAATCTACGATATTTTAAAACCGATTTCGTGGAGAAGGGGAAGACGACTGATGATACGCGTGAAGCATTAATTATGGAGTGTTCGGACATGATTCGGATACGAGAGAATGCTTTTGAGCATATAGCGAGTGCGCCGGAATATCGCTTTTATAAAAATGACAAAGTGTTTGTACCGATAATTTTTGACCAGTTCGCAATTGCGGAAACTTGGGAAAAGGTTGAGGAGCTTAACACCGAGAAACTGCCAGTGCATTGCTATAATTTTAGTTATAATCGGCATGCGAACGAGGAGGAAATTCCGGAGAGTACGAAGCTGGAATGGACGGCGTGTTCGATCCCGGAAACAGTACTTGAGGTTTATAGAAAAATTTTTAGAAAGAAGGAGGTTTAAAATGAGTTGGCAAGACGATGTAATAATAGAGCAGGAAAGAGCAGATGCTTTGTATTACATGGGTGAGGCAGAGTATAGAGAGCTTTATTGTGATGGTGAGGACACAAAGAAGGAGGTTTAAATGGAACTAAAGGAATTTCAAATCGAGACGATTCGTAAATCGGTGAACAATATTTACGAACTACTTGAGATAGCAAATCATCGGGCGGAGAAGGGCGATGAAACGCCGGCGCATTTTGTGTTGCAATCTTGCACTGGGTCTGGGAAGACGATTATGTTGGCGGAGATACTACGCGAGATCAAAGAGCGCGATTTGTCTGAACATTATGTATATGTATGGGCGGCGCCAAATAAGCTACATGCGCAGAGTCAGAAGAAACTCGCAAAGATTTTGGCAGATACAGAATATAAGCTGATTGATATTGAATCTTTGGAAGCGGGAGCTTTACAGGAAAATACAATCATCTTTACGAACTGGGAGAAGGTGTTTAAGCGAGCGACGAAAGACGATGAGGAGAAGGGGATAAAGAAGGGGGAGTTTAATAATGTGGCGGTACGGCGAGGAGAGAACGAGCGAAACATTCAGGATATTATGGAAGCGACGCATGAAGCAGGGCTCAAAGTTATCATCATCGTAGACGAGAGTCACCAGACTTTCTACGGGCTAAATTCTCAACTCTTGGTACATGATGTGATAAGACCCGCGCTAGTGATTGAGGCGTCGGCGACGCCAAAGTTTTTTGACAACGATGCTACGAGTGATATTTATCGCAAGATTAAAGTCACGACTGATGATGTAATTGAAAGCGGGTTAATCAAGAAACAGGTAATAATAAATGGTGATATTGAATCGATTGCGGAGGAGCTCGACCGCGAGGCGATTAAGACGGCGATTGTGGCGGGACTTCGTAAAAGGGATGAGCTGGAAACCGAGTATGAAATGCAAGGACTGAACATCAATCCTTTGATGGTGGTACAACTGCCAACGGAAAAGAAGGAGGAGCTGAGCGAACTGGATGCGAAGGTGAAGGGAATTGCGGAGGAAATTTTGTCTGAACAGGGTTACGAATATTATAATAAGAACCTTGCAGTGTGGTTGTCCGAGGAAAAGGAAAATTTGGATGGCATTACCGATAATGACAATATGGTGGAAGTTTTGATTTTTAAGCAGGCGATTGCACTGGGATGGGATTGCCCGAGGGCGCAGGTACTGGTGATGCTTCGTGAGATTAAAAGTGAAGCGTTTCAAATTCAGACGGTGGGGCGGATTCTCAGAATGCCGGAGGCAAAGCATTATGGAGATGATTTGCTAGATAGTGCATATGTTTACACGAATAGTGGAAAGACAGTGAAGGTGGATCAGGATGATACCGATGCGAAGAATTTGATTAAGTATAAGCAGTCTTTTATTAAACCAGTGTTTTCTAATATTGTGTTGCCGGATTCGGTCTATGTACATCGAGCGGATTATGGAGATTTGAAAGCGAATTTCAAGCAGGTGCTAGAAGGGGAGCTGGATCTAGCTTTCCGAGTGGGCGAGCCGGATACAAAAGAGAAGAGGCATGAGCAGATTGACGAGAAGCTTGAGATTTATCCAGAGGAATTAGATACTCCAGTAATATCGGACGTGGTGATAAAGAATATCGACGATGTGATGGAGCAAAACGAAGTGAAGACGATTAACTTGACGATGGATAAACCGAATATCGAGAGGGTATTTCGGGACGTGCTGAGGGGGTACTGTGGGAAGTTTAAGAACTTTGCGCGTTCCGAGACGAAGATTGTGGGGACTTTGAAGCCATGGTTTAGGAAGGCGGGGATTGAATGGGAAATAGTACAGAGAATTTTTACTTGCTCGGAGACGAATCAGAGGGTGTTTAGTGATATTTTTGACAGGGCGATTGATCAGTATGACAAGATTAACCGTGAGGAGATGTTTAAGCGGAGGCAGAGGGAGGATAAGACTTTTGATTTTAGTATTCCGCAGGTGGATGAGTTTAGCGATAGGTATGTCGAGGCGCTGGCGCCGAGGAATATTATGATACCGTATTATCGTAAAGCGGATGCGCCGGTTTCGACGGAGATTCCGTTCGAGAAGGCGCTTGACGGGTCGGAAAAAATTGAGTGGTGGTATAAGAATGGCGAGAAGATGGATAAGTATTTTGCGGTGAAGTATTATGAGCTCGGTGATGATGTAAAAAGTTATGGGAAAGCGTTTTATCCGGATTATATCGTGAAATTCGCAGATGGTCGTGTGGGAATATTTGATACGAAGAGCGGATGGACAGCGGAGGAGGCTGGACCGAAAGCGAGAGCGTTGCAAAAGTATATTAGTGAACATGATGATTTGAATTTGTTTGGTGGGATTATCAATGTAGCGAATGGAGTGTTTTATTTAAATAGTGAGGCGGATTATGAGTTTGGGGATGGAAAGAGTGGGCAGTGGAGGGTGTTTGAGATTTAGATTAGTTTACGATTGTGGTGGTTTTGAATGAGGTTGTGGTTTAATTAGACGGGAGAGGAATAGGTGATTTTACAGAGGGCAAATTGTTCATGCTTTCATTTTGAGGGATTTGGGGTTGCAATATTTATCGGGGTATGTTTAGATGGTGGCGGGTTGGAGAAGTTTTAGTTTGCGAACATCATAGATTCCCCTATGACGTGAGCAGGTAACGACCTCCTTTGACGCTTTGGTGCGGTGTGCCTGCTCCGTAAAGGGGGGATTTATGCGTTGGTTTTCTAGATACGCCTTGGCTGCCGTCCTCCCGGGGTGCAAAAACAAACACAGAAAGGAGGTGCGCTATGGAATTAGAGTTTTACTTTTATTTCAAATTACGGCGCAAACCAAAAACTAAAAAGGTTGTCCTCGTCGTAGAAAACGAGGACTAACCACTTATCCAATCACGGTAGGATTCTAGACTAGGCCTACCATCTGCTACCATTATATATAATGGTAGCAGATTCCGTCAAGAGTTTGATGGGATTATGAGTTTTGCTCATCTTCGAATTGCATAGATTGGCAGATTTTGCAAAGGTGAATTAGTTTGTCTTCGGGAGCGAGGGGTGCGCCGCAGATGTCGCAAGTGTCGTTCACAGAAAGAGAGCTTATTTACCAGTCATCCTCTTCTTCATCATCGTCGGGGCCGTAAAGGTCGTAATCGCCGGCGCCGGCGTCGTAGCCCATTTTGTAGACTTCGAGCTGCTCGTCGGTGAGGTCGGAGAGATCTACGGATGAGCCAAAGCTTGACTCGTACGGCATTTTGTTATCTTTATCAAAAGTGCCGTCTTCCACGCCAAATTCTTCAATTTCATCGATTGTATATTGATCCATGTGAGTATTATAACGCTTTTATGGAAAATGTAGGCAATTTGGCGCCTGGATGGTGGTTAGTTGGTTTTGAGGAGGCAGCGGACTGGAAATGCCATGAAATTGTAATTGTTTGCAATGCTTAGATGGTCGACATCAATTGAAAGGACCCTAGTGATATCCCCATTATTTGAAGACATGGTAGAAGACTGATATCTGTTATTTGTTTGGAATTGCTCAAACATGTAACCACCGGCCAATTGAAAGTTCGGAATAGAGTCAGGACCGAGATTGTTATACATCGCTGCACCCGTAGGATTGGTTTCTGAATAATAAAACGGAATTTCCGCAGAGCCACCGTAGCTAATAACAAGATTGCCGAAATCAGTTGATGGATTAGTAGTATCATCGGCAACTCCAATATTTGGCAAATGCCACCCCTTAGGACAAATACTAAATGGGGCATTTGCACCTACACTGATTGTACTATTCGAGCCAGCCGTAGCAGCGAACCATGAATAATAAGAATAACATGGTTGGTTGTTGCTGCAATCGTCATTGTTGCTATTATAGACATAGGGTCTTGGATCTGTTCCTGGGGTATCGGAATCTGGGAGTATCAATGTGTTATTAGATACGGTCCAACCATCCGAAGTTGGAAGTTCATAGCTAGAATCAAAGTCAGTATCTTCACTAGAAAGAGCGGCGCCGCCAGCAATATTGAGATTTTCCACCATCCAGCATTTGCCGTCTTTTAGCTTAGCGACTTTGTATTCTTGCTCGTCACGGGAATCTTTCAAAGTGTAGACTTGCTCTTCTGGGAGGTCGGCTGGGCAAGAATTGACTTCTTGGAGATATTCAGCGGTAGCGATGGTGACTGGTTTAATTGGTTTGGTTGCATTATGTGGATGTATAAGGGTGTATTTAACCTGGCCGGTATAGGTACCGGCAGGTTGGGTTTTAGATATATAAGCTTGGTAGGTGGTGGTGAGAGTAGTTCCTTCGGCATTGGCGCCGGTATCGGTGGCTGATGTACGGTAGGCAACTTTTTCGTAGTCGTCTGGGACTGCCTGGAAAGTGCTGTAGTCTGGGTCACCTTGCTCTTTGTCGGTATCATCGGTACTACCAGCAATAATAATAGGGTAGGTTGGGGCTGGGCTGGTGATAGTAGATAGTTTCATAGCCCAATTAGATGTATTACCTGAAGTAGCAGTACCAGTAGCTATATCATGCTCAGAACCTAGTGTAGAGCTAGTTAAAACATTTTTACCATCTTCATTATCTGTATAGCCTATAACATAAATAGCAAAACCATTAGTATCATTACAGAAAGCTTTGATAGTAGTTTCACCAATAGCAGAGTTAGATTGTCCATTATTAATAGTAGCATTATGAGTATTCATACCAACACCAGAAAGGGAACAGGAGACTGGGACAGTGATGTTAATCTCATCTATTACGTCATCGGCAGAAACAAATGCAAAAGATAATGCTAGACCAGAAAGAATAGTAGCCACAGATAGACTGCCTAGGATAGTTTTGTTTGGGTTTACTTTTTTAGTCTTTGCCATTGGCATGTATGTCCTGTTTAGTATAAGCTTATTATAACACACTATTGTAGTTTTAGTATATTAACGAGTCCCTCTGTCAAAAAAATTAAAGAGCCCGTAGCTCTTTCAAATCTGGTGCGGTTTTATAATTCCGCTCGAACTTATTTTACTACTTATGATAAATAGATCGGATTTTCGCAGGCTGCCCCCGCCTAGCCTTCGAAAATCCTTGAATCCGAACTCGCTTGTCTTGAGGGCGCCCCGCTCGCCCTGCCAGAAAATAAAAAAACATTTTCCCTTGCCATAGCAAAAAGCCCCGACTGGTTGCCGGGGACTTTTTGCTCTTAAAATAATAAGAGCAATTATTTTAAGAAAGGGAGGGTTAACGTTTCGCCATGCTAATGTCATATAGCATTGACATCTTCAATGTCCGATTTTGGTTCCACTGGGGGAACAAATCCGAAGAGTGCCGGAAGTTTGCATAGCCGACTGGGGCTTCGCATTATCCTCAGGGCTTTCGCCTCGAGCTGCCTAGCGCGTTCACAAGTAATATTAAGCTCCTTGCCGACGTCTTCGAGGCTTCTAGCCTTCCCATCCATAAGTCCGAAACGCAAGACCAATACGACTCGAGCCTTCATCGGTAAAGTGTCTATAATCGCTGTCAGTTTTTCAAACTCATCGCTGCTGACGGCTGGTTTATCACCGGAAAAGAGTTCTTCGCGACTCATTATCGGTGATGAGCCAAGAATAGCTGCATAAAGCCTCCAAACGCACAGAGTCATAATGTCGATAAATAGGGACTTCTGAGTTTTTGCCATGTTTTCTACCTCCACAATAACGTTGTTTGTGCTATCTTCGATTTTCAATACTTCGTTTGATGGTTTCTTCAAGTGTTTTTCCTCCATAAACTATGTTCGAAGTGAATCTATGTGAAATTTTAGGCGTAGCCTAAAATGAAATAGGAAATAAGGGGCAAAAGCCCAAAAACAGAAAATTCTCCTTTCTTAAAACTTTCAATGTACTCACCTCCTTGGTGTTAGATTTGAGCCCTATTGCTCAATACACTATATTATAGCATAAGTGCTTTAATTTGTCAATACACATTAGCACTTTTCTTCTAAAAAAAACAAATATTACCTCTGTAAACAAAAAGCCCTGGCTGGCTGCCAGGGACATTTTGCAAGGTGCTACACCTTAAAGAATGGTTTTACTCTGCGGAGTAGAAAGTCATGTAGAAGAAATTCTCTTCTCTTGCTTCCTCAGAACCTACCCAGTTCCCGTCGTCATCAAGAGTGTAGAGATCCAGCTCATTACCTCTAAACGCCGGGAGGGCATTTGTGATGCCTGCTGCGTCGAGAATGCCGAGGACATTTGGGATTTCCTCTCTGTTCAGGATGAATCCGTCCTTGATGGCGAGATTGTAGTGCTCGCCAGTATTGATGGTGGCCATCTCTTTACAGTGCGGGTCCCACTCGGTACCAGGGGTAAAGAAACCGAATTCTACCGAGAACCATCCGTTCCGCATGAAGCTTTCCAGAAACTGATCAAGCCTGCTGTCGAGGCTGCGCACGTTGTTCTTCGTCGTCGGACGTTCACAATTTGCGAAATCAGTGCCATCAAGCAATTCTGCCGCCGTTCTGGGCCAGAAACCCTTTCGGCGGACATTTTTGCTGATACGCCTCAGAATCGGATCACGATCGCCGCACTGCGTTAAAGCATTTGCGAAAACGGTCGAGAAGTGCGAACCAAGGACAAAATATCCGGCGTCTGTAGCCTCCTGGATGGCATATGTGATGAGGTCAATATCGCCACGTTTGATGAGTTCGGCAAGTGCAAGCACTGCCATGGGTTCGTCGTTGTCCCTCAGAGCTTTACGAAAGAGATCGTCGATATCCTTCGTAGCGCAGTGAAGAGCCAACCATTCCTTAAGTGTAAAATTTCCGTATAAACTCAAGGTTTATACCTCCTACGTTTTAGGCCCGCCGGCGCTATATTTTGAGGGGCGGCAATGATTGCGGCAACCTCAATGTTTTCATTATAACATAAACATCTAAAAAAGTCAAGAAAATAACCCCGTATGGTTGAGTAGGGGGTTCTGGAGCGGCTGGATGGAGATATTGTCGCGTGGTTTAATCATCGTAGCTAGACACTTATATGATATAATTCTAATAAGAAAGGAGATAATACAATGGAAAACATAAATAAATCACCAGTAGATGAGGTCAGGGAGGAATCCTTTGACCAGTCAGTAGACGAACTAAGCCAACTAGAATCTGAGCAGGAAAGGAAACCTGATAACGAAAAAATCAGAACTCGAATTGAAGAGGTAAAATCGCTTTTAGATAAACTTTTATCCGAGCTGGATGATGAGTCGACGCCTAGAAGCAATGCTCAAAAAATTGGTAGTCAATCACTGAGTGCCAGTGAGCTTCCGGCTGAGCAAATCGAGCAAAAACCTGCCGGTAGAGTTTATCAAGACTCTCAAGGCTTCATGCATAGTACACCAGAAGATTCAAGAGCTAATGAACCTGATAATTGGCGAAAGACGGCATAAAATTAGGCAATAAGAAAAGGGCTCCAATGAGCCCTTTTTGCTAAATCCATTCTTTTTCCATTTTTCTGGTGACTCCACCAGTATGTCCATCATAATAGCGAAATAACTTCATGCCATTACTTAGCATGTGTGCTGCAGACTTTGGCGCAACTTGTTTGATTTCATCTAAATTTGTGAGAATGTTATATTTTATTCCCATGTCGTCAAGCCAATCGCGTCTCAATATTGCCTTTTTGGTTACCTGATCGTAAAAGACCGAAACGATGCAGCTGTCTCTATCTGATGTCAAAAAATCAGAATCGAATTTTAGCGAAATTGGTTCCGCCATGCAACCCATCCGTTCTTGCTCTTTTACGGCCCAATCGTACGCTTTTTTCTCAAGAATGTTTTTAGCCTCCTGAAACCTAATGTGCATAATAATTAAAGCTCACCCCCTTCTATAATTATGTCATTACATTATATCATAATAGAAAATATTTGTCAACTTATGCAATTTATCTCCGAGTTCGATAAAAGTTATTTCTAAAAAAATAGAGTATTTATCATAAAGATCTATTTATCATAAGTAGTAAAATAAGTTCGAGCAGAATTATAAAACTGCACCATTTCGGAACTAGTTTTAAATTTTCCGCGCTCACCAAAGCGACTTTTTTATCACCGAGCGACGCTCGGATAATAAACGAAAATGGGCCCCAAGACCCCCGCATCGCGAGCACATTTTCGCCTTTGCTCCGAGCTACGCTCGGCAATAAGAAATGCGCCTCAAGCGCAAGATTTTTCAAAAAGTCCGGATTTGGTGCCCGAGGTGGGACTTGAACCCACATGGATAACTCCATTCGATTTTGAGTCGAACGCGTATACCAATTCCGCCACTCGGGCCTTAACATATTATAGCATAAATCGGTAAAAGATGCTATAATCATACTATGGATTCAGAAAATGGTGGGCAGTCTTCATCCGACTTGGCTCGCCAAGCCGCAGCACAAATAGCCAGAAAAAAAGTTCTGGCTGCTTATGCTAGTTCGGCAAATGAATCGGCGAAAACCACAAACGGCAACGCATCCCGCATGAAAGACGAGCCAATTACCTCGAAAATCAATTCGGAGTCATGGAAAAAATACCATTCGGCTTGGCAAAACTACTACCAAAAATACTACAGCGACTATTATTCACAGGCGGCTAGAGATTATATCGCCAAAGAGCGCCTGAAGGATGCGCGCGCAAAAGCCGAAGAAGAAGAACTGCTTAGCTCGGTCACAAAATCGAGCGCAAAAATTGATGCAAAATCTGGTCTAGCACTGGGGACTAGACATAGCGTGCAAGAAAATTATTCGGCGGAAGAGGTTGCTAGAGGCATAGCAGGAGAGAGCAAACTGCGCCAGATTATCCGAAAAAAAGCCACTGAAAGCGCCAAAAAAACACGCCGCAAACGTCATTTGGCGCCGATCTTGGCTGGCGTGGCAGTGGTGTTAGTGATTCTTTTTCTGCAATACAATCGTTTGATTTTTGCGCCGATTATGGCTTATATGTCGCCAGGGAATGCGCCGGCATCGCAAATCGAAGCGATTGACCCGACTATTACCCAGGATGTTTCCCCGGAACCGCGGTTGATTATTCCGAAGCTCAATATCGACGTACCAGTTCATTTTGGCATAGCTCTTAGCGAAGTGATGTCGGCGATGAATAACGGCGTGGCGCATTACCGTATTGCCGGGGCGAGCGCATACCCGGGTGAAATCGGCAATCTGGTAATCACTGGGCATTCGGCCGGCGACGTTTATAGTTCCAATCCATACAAATACATCTTTTCTGGACTAGAAAGACTGGAAGACGGCGATTTGATTTATGTCAATTATAATTCAGTACGCTATACTTACCGCGTGACCAAAAAAGAAGTGGTCGACCCTTCTAATGTTGCGGCATTGGTAGTTGAGACCAACAAGCCTTTGCTCACTCTGGTGACTTGTACTCCGCTTGGGACTTCTAGATATCGTTTGCTAGTGACGGCAGAGCAAATTTCGCCGAGCACCGAGGGAGCCGAAGAAGCGGAAGAAATCAAGCCGGCTCCGCAGACAGACGTAGCATTGCCGGCAAACGAACCATCATTCTTTGAGGGGATTTGGAATTTCCTGACCGGGCAATAGTAAACACTGAGTCTAATGGATTTATCCTTTTGATGCCTCAAAAAATCCATAATATTTTTATTAAAACAATAGTATATTAATTAGTGTTCAATTATCCATTCACGCATTAATTCGCCATCACTAAAATAATAGAGCCATTTATTGTCGGTGATACCGGCAGGAAAATGACCGGAAACGTTCTTGGCGAGCGTGCGACGATTGAGACCATCAAAATCATAGACGATTAAATCCCCGTCTTGCATCGTATATAACATGTTGTTATCCAACCAACCAAAGTGCTCGTTTTCTATTCGCCACTCGCGAATTTGACCTAACTCCATATCTAGCGAAGCAATCTGAGAACCATTCCACATCAGGATAAATTCGCCGTGGTAGCCGACTTTGACATGTTCTGGCGTGAAGCTTAGCTGATATTCGGTGATGTCGTCGTAGTTTTGCTTGTTGTGTAGAACGATTTGGTTTTCTTGTATAGTGGTCAAATATTCGTTTTCGTAAAACTTACTGATGGCGACTTTGGCTGGCGATATGGTGGTCGCTAGCTCTTTTATCTCAGAGCCACCAAGCTTGGTAAGCCCATACACATACGAGGCAGGCGGGTTGGTTTCGGGAGTCTCGGGGGCGTTAGGTGTTTGGGTGGTTTCGGACACTTCGGAGGTTTCGGAGGTTTTGGCCGCGCTTTGTTTTGCGATATAAAATAGTTCGTTTTCGAAATGGTCGTAGGAGATAATGTTTTCTACGAGAATTGAAGAGATAGCTTTGCTAGGGACGTCAATCTTGTGCAGATTTTGATTACGAACAGCTAGAAGAGTATTGGCGGAATGGTCAATAATGTCTATTGAAGCGAAGTCTGCACCAAACTCCTTGGTGAGATTGATGCTTTCGGTAGGTTTTTCAACATTGAGCAAAACCCATTCGATAACATCGCTACTGCTAATTTTAAAAAGGATGTGACTATTATTTTCGTCCCAATCAGCTTGGAGAATCGTGCCACTGAACAAACCCACCGTGGCGCCTTCGGCAAGACTTACTCCAGAAAAATAGGGCGAGATGTCGATAGTCTTGGGCGAAAGAGTGTCGTTGTCTATTTTGACGATTTGCCACTCGGTAGTGTTGTTGGTGACGAGCAGGGTGTTTTGATCGGGGGAAATCGTAGCAAAAGTGGCGTTCGTGGCATTCAGGGCTTTTTCTGGACGGCGGTCTTTGAGGAATAATCTGGGATAATTTAGACGATATAATAATCCTTCGGTGATATTGATGGTTTTGGACCAGGTGTCGTAGCCTTCTTTTGATAGCGATACTTCGTGCTCGCCGCTCGAAAGGACTTTGGAAGTGTTGGTGCGCTGCATCCAGGATGATTTGCCGTCTATCAGGACTTCGGCACCGGTCGGCTCGGAAAAAACTTGGAGCAGACCCTGACGTTCTACGGTAAAATCAGAGTTTAGCCAGTATCCCGAAACTATTAATGCCAAAACTGATACGATTGCAATGACAGCAATGACCATTATTACTTCGGAAGCAATAATTCTAAGACTTTGGCGTTTTTGACGTTTTTCTGAGTTCATAAAATATGCTTAAATATCTATGATTATTATATCACAAAAAACGTCTAATTTAGCTATTGCTTTTTTAAAAAAACAATAGTATTATTGAATAAGAATAATCGAGGTAAAAAATGCAAAAGAGCGAATCCAATCAGCAAGCGATGGTGGCGCGTAGAAAGGTAAAAACTTCCACAACTCTAAATAGGAAGTATGTCAAGAAACCGGCTAGATGTAATACAGTAGCTGGAATTGCCAAGAGTCCCCAAGTGAAGCATTTTAATACCCCGATGAGTAGCAAGAGAACTATGGTCGGCACTCAGCCAATTGAGCCTGCCACAGTTCATCCGTTGCAGCAGACCGCAAGTACACGTATGCGCGAACGCATGACGGCGAGCCAGCCTATCCAAAAGAAACTGACTGCAACCGAACTAAAAGAGCAAGCCATCCAGAAAGCATTAGCATCAGCAAACATTGTTAATCAGGAAGAGATGCAGGAGTCTAAAAAGAAAACCAAGATGCATTTTGGATTTGGACGCGTGATGTTGGCGCTGGGATGCGCAGCGGCAGCGGTATTTGCAATTGTTTATTTTGTAAATCTCAATATGCCGGATATTTCTTTGAAGGTTGCGGCGATGCAAACTGGCATCAACGCCTCGTATCCGGGTTTTGTGCCGAGGGATTATTCCATTTCTAGTATTACTTCTGAAGAGGGGCAGGTGACTTTGGACTTCACGAATAGTAGCACCGGTGACGCATTTTCACTTTATGAAGAAAAATCGTCTTGGGATTCCAATGCCTTACTGACTAATTATGTCAAAGATGCCTTTGGAGAGAACTACACTATAGTACGCGAGCAAGGGCTAACAATTTATATTAGCGGAAATGATGCCGCTTGGGTGAATGGCGGAATACTGTTCAAGATAAAGACTACTTCCGGAACGCTTACTAATAAACAAATTCGTTCGATTGCCACTTCATTATAAACAATACTAAGGCGAGGGTAGTCTAGAGCCTCGCTTTTTTGTTGGTGTTAGAAACGCTACTAAATAGTGCTAGATGGCTCTTGCAACACTATTTAGACGCGCGAGCGATTCATCACGACCCAAAACCTCTAATGTAAGATTAAGAGCGGGACTAAATGGCGCAAAACTCACCGCTATGCGAATTAGGCTAAATAATTCAGCTGGCTTTTTGTTGGTGAGTTCTAGTAGATTATTAAGAGTATTCTGCAAGGAATCGGCATTCCAATCTTCGAGTTTGGTGAGCTCAGATATCACAGTTTTGAGGGTGGATTCTAATTCTGCCTCGGAGAGTTTCTTCAGGAATTTGTTCTGGAGAAGCATATCTATGTCTATAGCGGGAGCAGCAAAGAAGTATGCAGTCATTTCGCGAAGATCAGATAGGGTTTTTAATCTGTCGTAGATAATAGAGAGAACTCGGCGTTTGTAATCATTGTTGAAGTTATCGGCGACTTCTGGCCAAAAACCAGCAGTTCTTTCGTACAAAACGTCCACGCCTTGTTCGTCGAAGATTTTGCGAATCCATTGACCACTATACCAGAGGAGTTTGGTCTCATCGTAACGCGCACCGGAACTCTGAATGCGCTCTAGGGAGAAATTCTTGATAAGCTGGTCTTTGGTGTAGATTTCCTGCTCGGTACCATCATTCCATCCTAGACATGCTAGGTAGTTTAGCATGGCTTCGGCGAGCACGCCGTCGTCGCGATACTCAGTGACGGATTTTGCGCCGTCACGTTTGCCGAGTTTTTTGTTGCCGGTGGGAGCCAAAATATGCGGCAGGGAAACAAGCTTGGGTCGCTCTAGATTCAAGGCTTCATAGAGAGCAAGATAATTAGGTGTGCTAGAAAGGTATTCAACGCCACGCATGACATGAGTGACGCCCATTTCGGCGTCGTCAACAATATGAGCAAAGTTATAGGTGGGGTAGCCATCTTTTTTGATGAGAATAATGTCATCCAGGACTTCGGGGCCGGCATGCATGTCGCCCATTACTTCGTCGTGCCAAGCGTATTCTTTGGGCTCGGCTTTGAAACGAAGCGGAATACCAGGCTCCCACTCGGGAGTGTTTTCTGGGCGGAAATTGCGGTAGAGGAAAGGGATTTTTTCTTTACTGCATTTTTCGCGGTATTTGGCGATTTCTTCCGACGGAGTGGGGTCTGCGTAGGCTCGACCGGATTCGATTAGTCTACGAGCGTAGTCGTGATAAATGGATTTTCTTTCGCTCTGAAAATAGGGGGCATGTGGGCCGCCGATGATGGGGCCTTCATCCCAGTTGAGACCTAGCCACTCTAGCGTATCTTCGATGAGCTCGGTGGCACCCTCTACGTATCGCTCGCGATCGGTATCTTCGATGCGCAAAATCATTTTGCCGGCGTTTTGTTTGGCTAGGAGATAGGGATAAATCGCTGAACGAACGTTGCCAATGTGAATATAACCGGTGGGACTCGGTGCAAATCTAGTTACTACTTTCATGTAGTATATTATAGCACAATTAATGTCTACTGCTGCGGGGTTTGGCCATCTTCTTCGTCGTCGTCATCACGGCGTTTGGCTAGGACAAAGAACAGGATGCCGGAGGTGGCAGCTACGCCTGCTGTAGCGGCAAGACCGGCAGCAAGTGGCGAGCCTTCGCTAATGGATGAGGATGTAGAGTTGACAACACCTTGAGGCGGAGTGTAGCCAGCATAGGCACTAACGTTGTTATCTTCGCTAACTTCGGTGGTCGTGGTGGTAGTAGCAGTAGAACCCGAGCCGGCGGTGCGGCGGTAAGTGTAGGTAGTGACACCTCTAGAGCTGTTACCAACCGGAGAAGGTCTATAGGTGGCAACTTCGTAAGAGTTGTTTGGCTGAGCTGGATTGGTAGGAGTGACAGGGTTGGTGCTGTTGTCAATTACGCCAGTGACTACATCAATAACTACGATACCGGCGTAGGTGCCAGAAGCCTGGCCCATGTCGGCCTTGGCACCGAAGTAGACGTTTTGAGTGTGCGTTGTGGCTACGTTGCTAGTAAATAGTGTGGATGGAGTTTCGTTGGAGGCTTTGACTTGCTGATAAGTACTGGTGCCGGTCTCGCAATCTGTGTCATCGGTAGAAAATCCCCAATAATTGGCTGGGAAGCTGGAGCGCGTAGAACTGCTGGCGAGAGTCGGGAGAGTCTCGGTGTTTTTGCTGGTATTTGTCAGCGAAGTACTAGTGGACTTGGAATGCATGGACATAGTGATGCCTGGCGCATTACTGGTAGCTTGCACTCTGACTTGATTGCATAGAAATGTATTGACGTTGCCGCTCGCCCATTCTGAAGGTGTAGTAATGGATACCGCTAGCGAGTCTCTAACATTTACTTGAAAATTTGTATTTTGCTCGGTTGCGTGCGTAGACATCGCGCCAGCAGTTGATGCTACAGCAAGAATGCAGACCGATCCGATTATGACCTTCGAAACATGTTTAACCATAAACCTATTGTAACACACTTTTTTAAAAATATGAAACTTTTTATGTTAAAATTGTAAAAAGTAGTGGAAAAACTTTTGTTTGTAATATTTAATCTATAAAGGAAGCGAAAATGCAAGAGAAAACTTCTCAAACTCTCGGGGGCGCGGTGGTGGCTCCTTTAAAAGTCGAGCAAGAAAAAGGCAAGAAAAAATGGTTGGTGTTTTTTATTTTGGGCTTGGTGTTTTTGGTGGGGGGAGTGGCGTGCCTTCTAGTCGGGCTTTTGAAGCCGGAGGCAGAAATAGCCGAATTGACCTTTCCTAAAATTCCGTCAAGTAGCCCAGAAGCGGAGGTCTACAGTGATTTGACCGGGGAGCTAGTCGCAAGTACGACTGAAAAGAATTTACCAGCTTATTGTATTCAGACTCCAAACGGCACCGATGGGGCGCGACCACAAGTGGGGTTAACCCAAGCTGGCGTGATTTTTGAGGCGATTGCGGAGGCTGGGATTACACGTTTTGCGGCGATTTATCAGGAGCCAACTAGTGCAGTGATTGGGCCGATTCGCTCGCTTCGGATGTATTATCTAGACTGGGATACGCCTTTTGATTGTACGATTGTGCATGCTGGTGGCGCTGCTGATGCGCTGGCAGCGGTTTCTCGGGGTGGATACCGGGATTTGACCGAAGATTATACTTATATGTATCGCGGTACGCACGGAGAGAGAAGGTGGAATAATTTATTTACTACGCCTACGCTTTTGAAACAATTTAATACGAATCATGGGTATTTGACTTCAGATATCAAGGGATTTAATCGTATGACTCCGCGGGAGGCGCGCAAGCAGATGGTGGACAATCTGGTGACCGAGAAGTTGGATATTTTGCAGGGAACCGAAAAAAATACCAGCGAATTGACGCCAAAGGTGAGCGTGATTAATCTGCGGTTTGGTAGTTCGCCGACTTTTAATGTGAAATATGATTACGATGTGGCAAGCAATAAATATATGCGGAGCTACGGAAATGGCAACGCGCACGATGTGTATGTCTGCCCAGAAGAAGATTTGGGCAAAAAAGATCCGGAGGGACTATGCGAGCTAAAGCAGATGGCGCCTTCGGTGGTAGTGGCGATGGTAGTGAACGAAAAACGCGCTTCTGATAATTATCATGAAGATATTACGACTTCGGGGACGGGGAATGTGGTGATTTTCCAAAATGGCGATGTGGTGCAGGGAACTTGGCGCAAAGATACCCAAAAAGATCAGATTAAATTCTTTAATAAGGACGGGGAAGAGATTAAACTAGCACCGGGGCAGACGTTTGTTTCGGCAATTCCGAACTATGGAGGTATTGAATATTAAATTATTTGTGCTATAATAGGGTTACGGACCTAACCCCCCTTAGGTCCGTACTTGATATATGGACGGTTTGCGTCTGTGTTGTGTGGGGGTGTTCGTTTCGATTTGGTTCCGTACTCGCTTCGCTCGTACTGTAACCGACATTCGTTCTTTAAAACAAAACAAGTTTTGTTTTAAATTCCTCATTTGGTTCCGTCGTCTAGTGGTCCAGGACGTCTGGTTCTCATCCAGAAAATCGCGGGTTCGACTCCCGCCGGAATCATCAATAAGATAAAAAACAAGCCCATTGGGGCTTATTTTTTATCTTATCTTGTGGCTCTGGCGGGAGGGCGAACCCGAAGGGTTCGCACTTTCAAGGAAACGAGTGAAAAAGAAAAGCTTGCTTTTCTTTTTCCGAATGACGC
>JAFWDS010000006.1 GCA_017516075.1 Candidatus Saccharimonadota bacterium | reverse complement strand
GGGATGGAGGTTTGTGGCTCAGATCTCGCAAAAGGGGCGATTTATGATGAATTGATTGCGGCAGGTATTGATGTAAAAATTGGCGAGCAAGATGGCAAATACTTACAGGAAAGAATTGAAGCTGGTTTAGATTGGTTTGTTTATACTTCAGCTTTGCCTAAAGATCATGCGGAATTGGTGATGGCCAAGGAAGCTGGTGTGAAGTGTACGAAACGTGATGATTTGACGGCGTTTTTGGTGTCAGAGCTGGGGCTAAAAATGGTGGCGGTGGCCGGGACTCATGGAAAGACTACGACGACGGCGATGATTATTTGGACTGCCTTGAAACTGGGTTTGCCGGTTTCATACATCGTGGGAACAACTTTGGGATTTGCAAAATCTGGTGCGTATAAACCAGGTGATAAATATTTCGTTTATGAGGCAGATGAATATGATCGCAATTTTTTGAAGTACCATCCTTGGCTGGCGGTAATTCCGACGGTTTCTTATGATCATCCGGATATTTATAAAACACCGGAAGATTACAAAAAAGCGTTTGAGCAATTTGAGGGGCAGTCCGAGGAAGTGATTGCTGGTGATGCGCTGGATGATAATTTTCAGCTAGCGGGTGAAGTTAGAAGAAAAGATGCAGGATTAGCATTACTGGCTGTGAAGGAAATGTTAAAAGATTTAGAATTAGTAATTGATGAAGGAGAAATTAAACAGATTTTGAATGAATTTCCGGGTGTAGGACGAAGATTTGAAAGAATTTGCGATGGAATATACTCGGATTACGCACATCATCCAGAAGAGATTGCGGCAACGATGGAAATTGCACAAGAAGAGTGTAAGAGATTAGGAAAAAAGGGAGTAGTAGCGATTTATCAGCCGCATCAAAATACGAGACAGCATGAAGTAAAGGATGGATATTATGATGCCTTTAAAAATGCAGATAAAATATATTGGTTGCCGACATTTTTGACACGAGAAAACCCAAATTTGGAAACTTTGCGGCCAGAATACTTTGTGGAAAAGCTAAAAAATTGTGAAGTGGCTGAAGTGGCCGAGATGAATGAAGAGTTATTCGATAAGATAAAAGAATATGTAGAGGATGATTATTTGGTAATTTTGATGACGGCAGGTCCAGCTGACAGATGGCTACGCGAAAATTTTGCAAAATAATTTTAAAAAAGTTTGTGTTTTTATTATGGTTGTGGTAATATTCTAGTATATGAATGAGGCATATGGAGGGAAAATGAAAAACATAGTGAGGACTATAGTCGCGTTGTTACTATTAGTCTTTCTTTCGGGTTTATTTAGATTGTTCTTTGCGTTTGATGAGGCTTTTGCGGCGGGTGGTCCTGGTGAATCAGGAACCGCAGTTAATACTTATAATTGTAACAATACTACTTCTTTTACGGTTAATACTTGTCCGGATCATACAGGTGGGGCGAGTTGGCATTTGTTTAAGATACCTGCTGCCCGTAATTCTTCAACTTATTATAAGTATTATAATCTGTACAAAAATGGTCCGAGGTATTGTAAAAAGAATAGTGGTTATAATGATAAAACGGGAAATTGTTCTAGACCTAGGGCACTAAAAGGTAATGGTGTTGAGTATGATGGTAAACTTACTACCAAGTGCAAGAATACTGATAATATGAAATATTATATGGCATATGTGTTTGATGGATGCAATGGCAATAGCAATAAAAGTCTTAATGGTACACCGAAGAAGAAGAATGTTTTTACTTATTGGGGGCCGGCGGCTTATGGTTTGCCACTTAAGGGTAAGAGTAAGGACTATAAGGTGACATATAATTCTTATCAAGCGAAGAAAACACCTACAATTGAGGAAGGATTGACGAATGGCACGAATATGCACACTTGGAAATTAACGAAGGGAGCTGCGCTTAACCTTTATAAGTCGATGCATCTGTCTTATAGTGGCAAAGATGTGCCACATAAGTTGGGCTATGAATGTTTGGAAACGAGATGGGTGAAACTTTATGCGGTTGATCAAGAAACTGGAAAGCTTTTATCGAAGAAAACTATAGATTATAAAATGGTAATGAGGGGCAGAAATGCTAGTGTATCAGTGAAAAAATCTACATGGAGACCTACTATTACTGTTAAGGGTGATACATATACTTATCAAAAAAAGATTTGCACTTCAAAAAGTGGTAGCGGGTGTAAGAGTGATGTGACGAAATATACTATATCGAAAATAAAGAACAATAAGAATTTATATGCTATGTATAAGAAGGCTCCAGAGGAGAAAGTGATTAAAAATAGCGATATTTCGATTGAGGTGAAGAACGATAGCAATTCGGCGAACCAGAAGTATAAGAGTTATCAGAGCCTTGTTTATGCTAAACCTGGTGATGTGGTAAAGTATAGAGTTACCTATGAGCCGGATGCTCAGGTGGGTTATAGTTGGAAGGTAAAGTCGGTAAAGGTTAATGGTCAGCAAATAGATAGTAGTACCCAAAAGACGATTGGTAGTTTATGGACAGCTTGGGAGAACACATTTAGCGTAGGCGATTTGTGGACAAAGACTTTTAATGAGAGTAAGGGTAGTGCCGCTGAAAAAGTTGTGGAGTCTACGGACTGTACTAATAATTGTAATATAAAATCTAGTAGTGTAGGTTCTGAGATTGCAGAATATGTGAAAACAAGTAGTAATACTCCTACTAAGGTAACGAAGCAAGATGATAAAGGTACTGTTTTGACGAATGTTTTAGAAGATGTAGCCAGAGTGAGAGTTCCATATAATTTTAGGATGAAAGCTAGTATTAGCCAGAATACTGGAATAGTGTATGCTGGTGAGCGGGCGGAGAATGTGGGTGAATACATATTGAGTTTAAAAAATAAAGTTAATGCCGTGACAACAGATGGCAGTAAGGAGAATGCATATTCTACTAAAGCAGAGAACGTTGCTGGAAAGGTAATTGTGTTTATTCCTGGTAGTGATGAGGACGTAGACGAGGATTGGTCTATGGATGATGATGAGCAATCTGTAGATTGGGATGACGGTGAAGAAGAAGGAGAGGGCGAAGGCGATAGTGATGACGAGGAGGAATATACTGAAGAAGATACGGACGACGGTGATTCAGGTGGGGATAATGACGTGACAGAAGATTTAGATGAAGACGATGATGAAGAAGGTGAAGATGATATGGTGGATTGTGGTGATAGTGGGGGTTGTAGAAATATTTCTGCAGAAGACTTTTGTGATGCAATTGGTTCCGTTGGTTTCTGTGATGTAGAGGACATAGCTGGCTTGAGTAAATCTTTTGAGGGCTCAACTGGAGGAAAATATAGCTTTAATGTACCAGACATGGTTGCTGGTTCATATATTTGTGCGATTGCAGCGGTTTACCCGGCTGATAGTGGCAGTGATGATAATATTGAGGTTAGTGGGTATAAGGATGCTTGGAAGCTTTCAGAATCTAAATGTTTTAAGGTGGCAAAGAGACCGAGTTTGCAGGTGTGGGGTGGTAATGTTTATAGTATTGGCAGAATAAGCACCGCTGTGGCTGATAAGGTAAAAATAAGTACTCCTGAGGCTGAGAGAGATAATATTAAAAGGAAATTTGGTTCTTGGGGGGAACTCGGTGTGATTTCGTTCAATGGGTCGGATGGATTTGGCAGTGGAGCTAGTTTGGGTTATCAATCAATTAGTTCTACTGGGGCTTTGGAACCGCGATATAATCCAGCAAATGGGAATGGAAATAATACTGGTGATAATCCTGCTTTGGGTGGGAATAAGAGTTTATTCTATCCGTTGACTATACCAAATCCCAGCCAGTTAGGTTTTTCTACTAGTGTTTCTACGACTGGGAATGAGATTGCTGGTGATTTGGCCTCAATTGTTTCTAAGTTTGGCTATAAAGGAGAGGAGAATATTTCAGATAAGAATAACGTAATTCTGAATAATGCTAATAATCTGAAGGATGCAGAGAACAACATATATTATTATTATGGAAAGGGTAATTTGATCATCCCGGCACAATGGGTGAGAGGGGGTATTCAGGTAGTACATGCTACTGGCGATATCGAAATAACAGGCAATTTGATGTATCCAAGTAGCTATGCGAAACTTGGTGATATACCAAAACTGGTGATTTATTCTGAAAAGGATGTGAAGATTGATTGTGGTGTTGGACAAATTGATGCCTTGATTATTGCCGATAATGTGGATACTTGTGGTAATTCTAATAACGTGAATAGCAGAGATAATTCTAATCAACTGAGAGTGAATGGTGCAATTATTGCAGGTTCCTTGAAGGCGAATCGTACTTATGGTGCAGCGACTGGTGCAAATTCTATGATCCCGGCGGAAATTATCAATTTTGACCCGACACTTTATAAATGGGGCGGGAAAGAAGCTGATAATAATGATAATGGTGATGAAATGAGTAATGATAGCGATATACATTTAGAGTCAGTGTACACGAGGGAACTTGCGCCTAGACAATAGTCGCGTGGTATAATGGGGGGATGAAGGTAAAAACTCAGTTTGTATGTCAACAGTGTGGGGCTACTTATGTTAAGTGGGTAGGGCAATGTACGAATTGCAAAGCGTGGAATTCATTAGTTGAACAGGTAGTGGAGTCGGAGTTAGATAAAAAGACAGCACTTGAAAAGGCTAGAGTTAGCGGTAGAAAATTAGAGTTTGTAAAAATGTCGACAGTAGTGCCTTCGGATGCGAAGGCTAGGCTAACGACGGATTTTAGTGACCTAGATGTAGTGCTTGGTGGGGGGATTTTGATGGGATCAGTGATACTTCTGGCGGGCCAGCCAGGGATTGGTAAATCGACACTTCTGATGCAGGTGTGTGCGAAGGTTGCAAAAAGGCGGAACGTGCTTTATATTTCGGGCGAGGAATCGGCGGGACAGGTAAAACTACGCGCAGTGAGGTTAGGTGCAGATTCGGAGAAACTTAGTTTTGCGGCTTCGACTAGCGCAAATGATATCGCGAAGACTATTGAGTCTGGTGAATTTGATTTGGTGATTGTGGATTCGATTCAAACACTAGCTATGGATGAAATTGCATCGGCACCGGGAACGGTGTCGCAAGTGACGAATTCAGGTAATTTGATTATTCGAGCAGCGAAAAAAACTGATACGGCAGTAGTAATAGTTGGGCATGTGACGAAGGAGGGAACTCTAGCTGGACCGAAAGTTTTGGAGCATTTAGTAGATGTGGTGCTCAATTTTGAAGGTGATCGGTATGGCGGATTTAAAACAGTGCGAGCAGTAAAAAATCGTTTTGGCTCAACTAACGAAGTGGCGATTTTTGAGATGCTAGGTTCGGGGCTCAAGGAAGTACAAAATCCATCGGCGGCACTACTCGCGGAGAGGACTAATACGGACGGTTCGATTATTTTAGCCACACTGGAAGGCAACCGGCCGATTTTGGTAGAGATTCAGGCACTAGCGACGAAGACGAATTTTGGTTATCCGAAGCGGACGGCTTCGGGATTTGATCTGAATCGGCTGAATCTTTTGATTGCGGTACTAGAGAGAAGGACTAAACTGAAATTATCAGATAAAGATATTTTTGTGAATGTGGTAGGCGGGATGAAACTAGCAGATTCAGCAGCGGACCTCGCGGTATGTATGGCGATTGCGTCGGCGGTAGCAGGTAGAAAATTGGATGAAAAATACGTGGTGTTTGGCGAAGTAGGACTTGGCGGGGAAATTCGGTCGGCGTTTCGGGCGGACCAGAGAATCGCTGAAGCGAAGAAGTTGGGATTTAAACATGCGATTGGGCCGGTGACAGTACACGATAAATTTGTAGTACCAGTGAAAGATTTACGAGAGACACTAATTAAATATGTAAAATAAGTTAGTTACTTATTTGATATAATAAAATTATGCGTATTTTGGGAATTGATCCGGGACTAGGAATTTGTGGATTTGGACTAATTTCGACTTCTACTAGAGCGGGGGCAAAGGCACTAGATTATGGTGCAGTGACGACGACGGTTGATGCACCTTTGCCGGCACGATTGAAGGAACTGTACGATTCCTTAGTGGAAGTATTTGATGAGACTAAGCCAGAAATGGTGGCAGTGGAGAAATTGTTCTTCTCAAAGAACATTACGACTGGAATTGCAGTGGCAGAAGCGAGGGGAATTGTGCTTTTGGTGGCTGAGCAAAGAGGTTTACCAGTTTATGAGTATTCGCCAAACGAGATTAAAAAGTCGTTAACTGGTTATGGTGCGGCGACCAAAACACAGATTGAGGAAATGGTGCGAATTCATTTGAATTTGGAGAAAAAGCCAAAGCCAGATGATGCGGCGGATGCGCTGGCGGTGGCAATTACGTGTAGTTTCCTTTATCAAGAAGGTCCGGATGATAAATATCAATTTTCTAATTCACGGAAGGTGGTAAAATAGAACTATGATTGCACATGTGAGAGGTAAAATTGAAGAAAAGTTTGGCCAGAATGGGCTGATTGTAGACGTGAATGGAGTGGGATATGAACTGATGGTGCCGGCGACGGATTTTGAAGCGTGTAATTTGGGTGAAGAAAAGAAGTTTTATACTTATCATCAGGTGCGGGAAAATGCAGAGGAACTATATGGGTTTTCTTCGCTCACGGCAAAAAGGATTTTTGAATTATTAATAAGCGTACAAGGCGTAGGGCCGAAAGCAGGGATTGCGATTATGTCGCTAGCGGAAGCTGAAGAAGTGCGAAATGCGATTGCTAATGCGGATAGTACGTTTATTGCAAAGGCGGCGGGTGTGGGAAAGAAATCGGCGGAAAGAGTGATAGTGGATTTGAAAGACAAAGTGGGAATTCCTTCACATTATGGAGCGACGGAAGCCAAGGCTCAATTAAAAGAAGAGTCGGATGAGGCACTAGATGCTTTGATTGCATTAGGATTTCAGCTCAAGGAAGCGACGGCGGCGCTCGAGAAAGTGGACCCT
>JAFWDS010000037.1 GCA_017516075.1 Candidatus Saccharimonadota bacterium | reverse complement strand
CGCGAAGGGCATTAGCTACTGGACCAGCTTCTGCTGTGCCTGTGTAATATGGGCGAGTTTCGCTTTCGTAATTAGATGGATTAATACCGCCATTAATTCCTGTTACGATGAGTGCCCAGAATTCATTATTGGCTTCATTGGATTTATTGCCGCCTTTCGGTAAATGCCAACCAGTAGGGCAAATAGAAGTGCTAGTGACAGATTGATTGTTTGTAGAATAATGCGTAGTGTCAGCAATAGCCGCATGCCAAGTGTAGTAATTGCCATAGCTATACATACCAGCGTTAGAGGTACTATTGGTAGAAGAATTGGCGGTTGGGTTAGACGGTCTGTCTGTGGCGGTAGTAGGAGTATTTACATTATTATAGCGTGGGAATCTGTAACCTTGGTTGCTACCAGAAATAGTTTTATCGGTAGAGCCATCGGTACTATATAGGGTATTGGCTGTTGCAGTGCTAGTGAAGAGAGATGCGGCCTCTGGATCAGCCAGCCCGGCAAAGCTAGCGTTGTAGCCTTGAGCTAGTGAGCCATTAGTATTATCAGTTCCAGTATTTTCTAAGCGCATATTTTCTATCATCCAGCAGTTACCATCAGCGAGTTTAGCTACGGCGTAGGTTTCGTTGTCACGTTGGTCGGTGAGAGCAGTGACCGCACCGCTTTGTAAGCTAGAACAACCAGTCCAGCCTTGGAGATTACCAGCCGATTTAATCCACCTAGCATAGAGCGAAAGACCAGGATTACTTCCGGTATACTGTCCTGCAGTGAAGGTTATGGTTTCCTGCGGCCCAAGAAATCCAGTATCATCAGAATAATCAAAGGTTATACTCCATCCCGCAAAACCATATCCTGCTCTAGAGAAGTTAGAAGCGAGCAGTGTAGCGGAAGTGGCAGAAGTAGATACTGTCTGACATCCCATAGTACCTTCTACATTACTTCCATTCGGGTAATAGCAGATTTGCCCTGCCTGTGTTGTTTCTGGATGTACTGGATTTTCTGTTGTTGGATGCACCATAGTGTATTTGACCTTTCCATTATAACTTCCAGCTGGTTGATCGGACTTCACATATGCAGCATAAGTTGAAGTAATGGATGAGCCAGTAGATTGGTCTGTATTGGAATTGTATTGTGCCACCTTAGTATAAGTATTCGGCACTTCATGATAACTCCCAAAGCTATTCTGAATTGTTGGAGCATAGGCTCCTGTTACCGCATTTACTTTCATGGCCCAATTAGATGTGTTTCCACTAGTAGCAGTACCAGTAGCTATATCATAAGTAGGGCTCAGTGTTCCTCCTAGATTAGCTAGTAGTTTATTATTCCCATATTCATTATTGGCATTTCCTACTGCATATATAGCGTATCCTTCTGCGTCATTGCATACTACTTTAAGTGTAGTCTGTCCTATTTCACTTACATATTGTCCAGGGTTTACCGTAGCGTTATGCGCCGAATCTACCGTAGCAGTCATCGTGCAAGCCTCGGCTACTGTTACCGTGGCGTTAGCAGAAGTAGTCTCGGCGTGAGATTCCTCGCCCACAAGCCACATTCCACACCCTAACGTCACCGCCAGCAATGCGAAAATTATTATTTTACTCGTGTATCTATCGAAAACCTCTCTTCTCATACCCCCATTATACCACAACCATTTTTAAATCCAACCACAAAATCCACCAAAAAAATCCACCAAACACAAAAAAGAGGGCTTGGCCTCGCGGACTTAACCACGGGGTCGCCCTCAATATATTTATTATACCATACCTATTTTCTAAAATCTAGTACTCTTCTATCTTTAGTAATCAAAATCATCCGCCTTAAATCAGAGTTTGATTCAAATCTTTTTATCACATCTTTCTCAACTTTATTGGAATCTCGTTTAACCCCTCTTAAATCTATAATCAAATGACCAGATTGTTCTGACGCCTCGTGAATCCTTTTCTTTATTGTTTTTAGATTAGATGTTGTAGGAGTCTTCATCTCCCAAATAGTACCCATCATTAGAATATCCGCATTATGAGTTTTTGGAGTACTCGTAGGCCTTATTACTTCAATGCTGAATCCATAATGTGTTAAGAGTATTGCGGTTTTTTCTTCATGCGGTTCAAGTTTAACACCATTCTTATGAAAAGTTCCACGCTTGCTTTTCTCGACCTTATACAACTCTGTAATTTTCATAAAAAATAACCTATTACACCTCCGTCAATATTTCAACCCCCACCTTGCTTTTTATCTCAAATGTATATAATTATACTGCCGGACTTCGCCCGCACCAATAGTACGTGCACCAAAATCACCATAGTGCGAATGCCCAGAATATAGATACGTCGCATAAGCATTGTTGTACTCAGTCACATTAATCGAACCATCCGAATTCACACTTTCCACCCAAAACACGTGCCCATACGGATATCCATCAACTTGCCCAATCGTGCCAGGCGCTGGGTTTTTGTCTACTACATACCCCGCGCGACGCGCACCATCATCCCACGAATAAGCATTCCCCCACGCCGCCGCTACACCATACGCTTCATACGCCTTCCATCCAGCATAACTCACACATTCACAAACATACCCACCAATTTTGTGCACTCCAGTACCATCTTCCCAATAAGTCAGGTATGCATCTTGGCGTCCAGGGCAATCTGCCTGCCACGGATAAGTATTTGCGCCAGTGTATTGGCTCGCACTACCACGATATAGTTCTGGATGCGCTTCCTGCTCAGCTTTCTCCGCCTCGCGCTGTGCTTCCACTGCCGCCCTTGCTACCTCGGCATAAGCCTCCGCATCATTTTCATATTTCTCTACCAAAGCCTGCTGCTCGGAACGCTTTTCAACCAAAGATGCTCTCGCAATCTTCTGTTCTTCCAAAAGCTCCTCGACCTTTTCTTTGTCTGCCTCCAACTTCTCTTTCGCCTCGCGAATTGCTGCAGCCGAAGCGCTAATCTGACTCTTCACCACCTCTTCACGTGCGGCTTTTTCCGCCAAATCAGAAATCGAACTTGCGCCAGCGAGAACCTTAATCGGCTCCGCATCCGACTCAAAATGCATGTTTACGAGAAGCTCCGCTAGAGCCTCTTGCTCTTCTTTCAACTTCTGCTCAGTCACTGAGATTTGCTTCTTCAAATCCTTCACCTGAGCGATAGTCTCAGCAATCTCGGCTTCCTTTCCAGCAATTTCTGCCGACAGCTCGCTCACCTTCACCTGATACGCATTCGCCGAATTCGCCGCTGCCGCTGCGTTCTTGTTTGCTTCCTGCTCTTTGGCCACCGCATCACGACACGCCTGCGAATTTTGACAAGCTTTAGAAATCGCCCCTACCATTCTGGTAGGAACTAAACCAACAAACAGCATTGCAGCAATCATTAGAATTTTTAATTTTTTGTTTCGAAGTATTACCATAACTACATTATAGCATAAGAGTCAAGAAAATCCTAATAATTCTAAGTCTTGTGCAAGTATTTCGATACCGCTAGTCTCGCCGAAACTCTCCCAATCACCACCCCCGCTGCAATAAACACCAAGAACACCAAAATCAATTTGTTTGATTCGAGTATCGCATTAATCTGCGACACGTCTATACCATATCCAGCCAACTTCGGCGACAAAAACTTAAAGCCAAAATACGATACTGTGCCAGCAATAATCCCAGCAATAATTCCACAAATCTCTGCTTCCACCAAAAACGGCCCACGAATAAAGCCTTTATCCGCACCAACTAGCTTCATCATATAGATTTCCTCCCGCCTCGAGAAAATCGCCATCCGAATCGTACTAAAGATAATAAGAATCGAAATCACCAAAAACACTACCGCGAGAATTATTCCGCCAGTCCGCGCAATTCTCGCCCACGAAGTAATCGTCGCAATCTCCGCCCGGTTCACATCATAAGTCGGCAATTTATCTTCGTCGGTATATTCCGCAAATGTCTCATCCTCCTCCACAATCTTCTTAATACTATCCAAATTATCCACGTCATAGACTTTGATTCGCATCGTCGCCTGCATTTTGTCAATCATCATCTTTTTCATGTCTTCATCGAGGATATTCAAAATATCATCACTGGTCTGGTTTTCTGCCAAAAACTTTTCATACTCCTGCTCCGAAGACGACACGTCAACACTCTTGATATTCTCGTCTTCCGAAATTGTAGCCTTCATTTCATCCAAGAGTTCCGCAGTGGTATTTGGCTTGAAATAAATCGTAATATCAATCTTGTCCTTCATCATTTCGGCCGTATTGGTCAAAATCACACTCGCCACAATCGTAATAAACAAAATTATCAACGTGATCGCCATCACCACCGTCGCCGCACTAGACAGCCAAATATTTCGCGAAAATCCACGCGTACCATATTTTACAATCCTCACCCCCTCACGCACAATATGACGCTTACGCGTCTTTTGCATCGTACGAAGACTCTTCTTGGAGGATTTTTTCAAACGCTTTTCTTTGACTTGTTTGGTCTCCTTCACCGGAGCGTCATTTACTGGAGCTTCCTTCACTTGAGCCTCCTTCACCGAAATCTCATTTAAAGAAACAGCTTTTTTCTCATCCGTCATTGTATCATCCTCCTACGTGGTTTCAGCGCGTGCCCCGGCGTCTGCACTTTGCGCACCGGCTCCTTCGGCACTGGCGTTTCGTCCAACTTATAAACACCATGGTTCTTTTGGTCGTTCACAATCTTGCCATCTTTCAATGTAATCACACGCTTTTGCAAATTATTCACAATCCCCTCATTGTGCGTCGTCACAAGTATCGTCGTGCCAAAATCATTAATCTTCTTGAGTAGATTAATAATCTCCTCTGTCGTCAGCTTATCCAAATTTGCTGTCGGCTCGTCCGCAATCAAAATCTTCGGCTGCCTCGCCACACTTCGCGCTATCGAAACTCTCTGTTGCTGACCACCCGACAATTGATCCGGAAACTTCTTCGCCTGGTCTAATAAATCCACTAATTCCAAAACCTTCGGCACCGTCCGACGAATTTCTTTCCCGCTCATCCCGGCAATCTCCAGCGCAAACGCTACATTCTCGTACACTGTGCGTCGTGGCAGAAGCTTAAAATCCTGGAACACCACGCCAAGCCTCCTTCTATACCCAGGAATGTGGCGCTTTTTTACATAATCAAGATCAATCCCACCAATGATAATCTTACCAGAATCCGGATTCTCTTCCTTTGTAATCATTTTCATCAAGGTCGACTTACCGGCACCAGATTTACCTACCAAAAACACAAATTCGTTCGGTTCAATATGAAGCGATACCGAATCAAGCGCGGGCTCAGAGTCGCCCGGATACTTTTTGGTAACCGAATCTAAAAGTATCATAAAGCTATTTTACCATAAGCGCTTCAAAAAACCAAATTATTTTGCATTAACAGCCTAATTATTTTGTCAGAGCAATGTGAAAAGTCATATTTTTGGTTTTTTGCCCCTCAGCCTGATATATCACACCCGGAGTAATCACCGCATCCGGATGCTGTTTCTCAACATCCTTCAAAGCCTCGGCATAAGTCTTATCGGTAGTCACTGTTAAGTCCTCATGTTTCATCTCGAGAAGGTTAATCTGTTTTTTGTGAGACATTTGTCTCATTAATAAATCCATATCAATTTCAAACCCAGCCAAATACTCCGCCAGTTTAAACTCATTTCGCACCGAATTTTTAAACTCACCCACCACCCCAATATATTCGCCATCCACCAAAATCTCCGCTGTACGCTTCGGCTCAAATGGCTTACACTCAGCATTTTTACTCTTAATCGGAACAAATTCAGCCGAGATTTGCAACTCTTCCAGTAGTTTTGCCGCATACTTCTTGGCCTTGTAAAATGCCGTTTCTTTATTTTTACGCTCCGCCACCACAAACCCAAACGACATTCTGGCATTTGGTACATTTTCGCTATTCACACCCAAATCCTTACGATAAATCTGATTCATTTCATAAATCGCAAACTTCTCCACCGGCAGCTTCTCATTCTTGTAAGCTTTCTCGAGCAAGCTCGGTACAATCGATTGCCTCTCGTATTGCAAATCCGGCGAAATCGAATTCACGATTTTATAAGAATTCTTGATATCTTGATTCGCATGTTTCAAAAGTCGCTCACTCACAAAGCTATAATTCAAAACTTCATTTGCGCCATACTTTGTAAGGATTCCACGCAAAAGCTTTTTAAACTCCCACATCGGATTCTTATCCGCTGTCGCGTGAAGCGGCAAAGTTGGCAAAATATTATCATAACCAAGCAAACGCCCAACTTCCTCCACAATATCTTCTTTGATATGAATATCTGTCCGCCAGGAAGGGATTTCAATAACCATTTGCTTCGGGGACGGGTCGCTCGCGCCCGTCGTCACGGGGCTCGCGCCCTCATCCTCGGTCGTAACCTCCGGAAGCCCCTCAGCAAAGGTTATCTGAAATCCCACATTTGCGAGAGTCCTTCCAATCAATTCACTATCATAATTTGTACCTAGTAATCTATTAATCTCGCTTGTTGTAACTTCAACTACTACCTGTTTCTCGGGATTCGGATATTCGTCGGCTTCAGCAGCCATCTCGAAACCACTAGATAGCATTTCCGCACAAGCTCTAGCCACACTTAAAGTCTGATAGGCTGGCTGACCCTTCGTAAACCTGGTGATCGCTTCCGAAAAAATCCCATGTGCCATTTGAGTTTTACGAAGATTGTATAGACTAAACGTCGCCGATTCGATGATAATGTTCCGCGTAGTATCATCTATCATTGTAGACTTACCGCCCATCGCACCAGCTAGTGCCACCGGAACATCGCCAGAACAAATCACGATATCGTTTTCATTAAGTTCTACCAAAGTATCATCTAGAAGCTCCAACTCTTCACCCTTTCGCGCCAGTCTCACGTTAATCGTCGGCTGCTCGGTCTTACCAACTGCCAAGAATTTATCGTAGTCAAACGCATGTAGTGGCTGCCCTGTGAGCAGCATCAGAAAATTCGTCGCATCCACAATCGGACTAATTGGTTTCATGCCAGATTTCGATAGAATCGTATCCATCCAAGTCAAATACCTCTTCTCTATCTCGCCATGCTTTTCCATTGTAATCGCCGAGTATCGCTGGCAAATTCCTGGAGCAAGAATATGAATTGAGGGGGTGGCTGAAACCTGTTTTTTTGGATGCATAACATGATTTGAATTTTCAACACGTATATTCCTGCCGGCGCCAAGAAAGCTGCCCTTTAGGGCAGTCTTTCCTGGACGCCCAGCGTATGACGTACTTGAAAATTCAAGTCGCGCATCCGAAAAAATAGGTTCAGCCAGGACCCCCTCATCGTCAAATTCTTGCCCCAAAATCCCCGCAACCTCTCTGGCGAATCCAATCATGCCAAAGCAATCCGGCCGATGAGTGAGGGATTTGTTTTCAATCTCGAGTATCAAATCGTCTAGCTCAAACAAATCAGACAGCTTCATCCCAGGCTCAGTCACACCAGGCTCAATTTCTACAATTCCGCTATGATCATCGCCAAAATCTAATTCATCCGCTCCGGCTAGCATCCCATTCGACTCATAACCCTGCATCTTGCGCTTACCAATTACAAATGGAGCATCTTCATGCACCGAAGCCGGCACCACGGCTCCCGGCGCAATCCACACTGCAAGCATTCCCGCGCGCACATTCGGCGCCCCACATACCACTTGCACTAAGTTAGAACTACCATCATTAATCTGGCATAGACTAAGATGCGTATCCGGAATCTTTTCGCAGGTCTCCACTCGTACTACAAAAATATTGTCATATTTATGCATCTCATCAATCACGCCCTCAACTTCCACAAGTCTCGCGCCAATTAGTCGAATCAAATCCTCATTCGACACAGTCTCCGGCATATTTACGTATTTTTTTAACCAATTTAAACTAATTTTCATCCTAAAACTCCCTTAAGAAATTAAGATTTCCAGACTCAAAATGTCGTACATCATCAAGTCCATACTTTAGCATCACTAATCTATCAATTCCTCCACCCCACGCAAATCCATGATAAACCTCTGGATCGATTCCAGCCATCTTAAGTACATTCGGATGAATCATCCCGCATCCCAGCATCTCCAGAAAGTCACCTTTCTTACCACCCAGCGACTTCGGTTTTTCAATCATAAACTCCAGACTCGGCTCCGTAAACGGAAAATACCCAGGCTGTGTCCGAATATTCAACTTCTGTTCATAATACTTTTCAAAGAAATCCCTCAAAATCCCTAACATCTGTCCCATATTACAATTGCGTGACACATATACACCCTCGCACTGATAAAAGGTATGTTCGTGCGTAGCGTCTACATCTTCATTGCGAAACACTCGCCCTGGTACTACTACTGCGATTTCTCGTCCCTCATCCAGCCGCGATTTAAACTGTTTCAAAACACGATGCTGCATAGTAGAAGTATGTGCCGGCGGTATTAACCCCTCCTCCGTTCTAAACGTATCATACCCATCTCGTGCCGGATGTTCTTTCGCAAAATTCAAAGTATCAAACATATGATATTCATCATCTAGTTGCCTCGACTCCACCACGTCAAAACCCATCGTCTGATAAATTTCAGTTACACGATCTAATTCTGTCATCAAAGGATGCGCAGACCCCATCTCTGCAGGATAGAATTCCAGCATTGGCTCATTCACGCCAGACCAGGCCGTCACGTCGATTGGCTCTGCATCCACATCGAGTAGAGCCTTCTCAATCTCGGCAATCCGCGCTAATACTTCCTGCCTCTTCGCGTTAATCTTGCGTCCAAATTCTGCCCGCTTCTCCGCCGGCAAATCTCTGATCCCCGAAGCTTCAACATTAATCCGTTTCAGCTCCTGTTTCAAACTTTCGATTTTGTCCATATATATTATATTATATCACCTAAACCGCAAAACTGCGATTTCTGATATCGGCATATTCTATTTGCTTTTGCCAAAAACAGAACAAATCCGAATTTAGTTTCTCGGAATGTTCAAACAAAATTCCCTTTTCTTGTAGTTCAAATACTTCACCAAACGCAAATCTCGACGACGCATCATATTTCGCCAAAAAGTTCAAATAATCCGCATAGGCAATCGCCGTCTCTGCTTCTTGCTTGGTCATACCAGTAAACAACGCAATTCTTCCCGCCGGCGATGTATCGACTGGGTGTTCCTTGTGATGCTCTTCTAAAATCCTCTGGGCCGTACTCTTTTTTTCACTCAGCAAAGAATCAACTGTATCATATAGAGTATAAGCAGAAGCTTTCTTAACCGAATGTTTCCCCTCATTCATTACATAAGCCTCACCGGTCAGTATGCTTCCATCGTTATTAGATAAACTCGTTTCGAAGCATTTCCCAAACAAATGTAGCACCAGCGCGCCCAAACCTCCTTGATTTTCGCATAACTTTGCATCTCTCACACCAAAAGGCGCCCATCTATCTGTACCATTTTTCACAAAATCACTATAATAATCACTTTCCGTCTCATCTCCGATGTATTCATTCCAGTATCCCTCGCCTTTACTTATGTAACCAGTATAAATCACAGATATTTGCGTACAATACAGATTACCCGCCGCACCCACATCATTGGCAGTTTTACAATTACTACCAAACGTATCAACCAAGCTCGAACTAGAATCATCTTCTCCATCCGCAATCGCTCCGCTTATTAAGCCTTTTGCGGAATTGCCAGCAAAAGACCCCATCGCCCCCACAGCTTTTACTACACCAGTCGGAGACGAAACCATATGGTTTTGAACCATCGTATTAGCCATCCCATACACAATGCTACCTAAGAATGTAAATCGAGAAGTGACATCAAACGGACTCTTAGTCGCACGCTCAGCTTCCGCTTTCTTGGCAAGTCTTTCATCGGTTTTGCGCTTATACGCCACCACCATCGATTCATCTCCCGGCATCGCCGAAATCGCTTTATTATCGATAATACTGCGTAAATCAGCACAACCTTGCGGTATATAATTACCACCCACTACTGTGGTAAAAGTATCAGAATTAGCATCCGCAATCCCAATTTGCGCACTAGACTCCGCCCTGCTCAAATCAGCATCGCTAGAAAACATCCCCACACCAATTTTCACCTTCTTAGTATCCTCAGCCGAAACCACAGTTTTGTTAATTGGTCCAGAACTCGTGCCAGTTACACTAAGCACGCGGTCCCTAGAAAAATTTCGCGCCTCACCCTCGTCATATCCTCCACCCGACACCGCTGCCACAAAATTATTTGTATCCATTATTGAGTTATCCGCAAAAATAATCTCTCCAGACGATACATCAGTATACGTTATTTCCTTCGAATCATCATAAAGGACATTCATTAGCTCATTTACCGGCCCATCTCCATCAATCCTCGCCCTCTGCAAAGGCTCTTCTACCGCTTCGCAAGCTCTAATGGTTTTATTTCTTTCCGTCGAGGCAATTGCCGAATTCAATAGCTGAGCAGCACTCTCGTTTTTCTTACTAAAACCATTCACAATCTCAACTCCAGAACCAGAAAAATTTGCATCATCGCAACCTTCTTCTTCACTTTCACAATCATACCCGCCGCTGAGGCCAGTTTTTTCTTCATCAAGCACACCTTTTAGCATCTCATTAAATGTCTCTTGGTCAGCCTTAGGGTCATCTGTCGGCTCCCAGCTCGAAAAAGAATTCCTGCGCACACCTAGCGTCTCATACACATCATTCACGCTATCACCATAATAATATCTCGCCGTAATATTCGTCCCTTCGGAAAAAGCTGCATACAATCGAGGATTTGATTCTACTGCAACCACAAAATCATCAGCTTCAATCAGTTCCCCTTCAAACAAAAATGCCAACTCGCCCTCACTCCCATGAGTTTGAAATCCGCTACCCACCACCGCCACTTCATCCAAATCTTCGATATTTGCAATATACTTATTGGTTCTCACAAAATTGCCTGTCGCCGTCACCTGCCCCACGTCTAGCCCTGCTGCCACCAAATCATTCGCCAAATTCGCGGGTAGTTCACCTTTTTTCGCATATCCTTGTTCGATATATTCGGCCTGTTCTTCTAGAATACCAATAGTGCCAGCAAACCCAGCCGCATCCATCAAATTAAAATCCAAATTCCCAATCAAGAATTTAGGAATGCTCATTATTAGAAAAAATCCACCAAAAAGAAGCAAAATCACTACCAAAAACGCCGATAATTTGACTATTCTCTTTCCATTCAAAAACTTCTTTCCGGTCTTGGCAATATCAGCAGTTTTATTACCGGATCCTGAATACAATCCCCCGGCCTTTTCCTCCTTCTTTTTCGCATCCTTAGTATCGCTAGATTTTCCTTCGCCCAATTTCGTTTCTTCAGCCGATTTTTCTGCCGCCTTCAGAGCATTTCTTGCGCTTCGATTATAAAGACCACCTGTATCTCCATCGCTCTGCGACGGCGAATCCGACTCGACTGCATTATTTGACCCTACACTATCATTTTTTCCACCCAAGAACTCCGGCCGAATGTTTTTTCCAGCCGTCTCCATGTCTTCCGGTATGAATTCGTTCGATTCATCGTCATCCATACTATATATTATACATCAAACTCATGCTTTTAGAAAAACATAATCGAAATCAAAGAAAGAATCGCGAGCACTATCAAGACCACCCACATCCAGCCAAACTTGCTAGTTTTCTTCAAATCCCTCATGTATTCAGAATCATCCGTAAAGTCGGTCTCGACACTATCGCCTTCTCCTCCATCTATATCAACTGTCTCCATCGCTCTCGCACGCAAATCTGCGTCGATTCTCCGTGAAAGTTCATTATCTAAATTGTTTTCTTTGTTTACTATTACACCCATATTTTTTCCTAAATAAATTATTAACTTTTTTATTATATCATACAAAAATCGTGTTATAATAATATAAATATTATTAAAGGAGGAATATATGGCGACTAAAAAGTCGAAATCGTCCAACAAGTCTAGCAAGACTAAAGAGACAAAGACGGCAACCAAAACCACCGTCAAGACGGCCGTAAAAGCTACTGAAAAGCCAGAGCACGCAGCTCCTGAAACCCACGAAGTAGCTACCGGCAAGAAAAAATCATGCTTCTCTGGCTTCTTCGCACGCAAATACGAAGAAAAAGAAAGCATTCTAACAATCTTTAAAAAGCCCAAATTCTACGGCGCACTACTTGGTGAAGTCATTGGTACTATGCTCATTGCTTTGCTGTTCTTCAGCATCTTTCTTATGGGCATCGCCAACACTGTCACTTATTCATTCGCGATTATTGCGATTTTGATCGCAGTTTACGCCTTTTCTGGCGCCTGCCTCAACCCCATCATCGCAGTTGGTATGATGGCAACCCGCCGCATGTCTGTCATTCGTGGCATCATGTACATCATCGCCGAAGTTGTCGGTGCATGGCTTGGTTGGCTTATCTTCAATGCTTTCCATCTAGCTGGCGGCGAAACAGCCTACGACATCCCTACTATGACCGCAGTAGGCGAAAATCAATTCTGGCTCTTCGCTATGGTAGAATTAATTGGCGCAATCATCATCGCCTTCTTCTACAACCGCGCCATCAAATATAAGCGCAGCGTATTCACCTTTGCTACAATAATAGCCGGTGGTCTAGCAATTGCAGTATTGATTGGTTATGTTGTCTCTGCGGCTTTCTTAAGCCTCAATAACAACTTCATCTTCAATCCAGCAATATCCTTTATGCTTCAAATCTTCCCAACTTCCGGTGAAAATTTCGGAGAAATTTTGGGCGGTATTTGCCAAGCATTGTCAATTTACGCTTTACTTCCAGCCATCGGTGGCGTAGTTGGTTTCTATCTAGCCGACTTCACATCCAAACTATCGGACGAAGAATAGTTTAATTGACACTACAAAATAACCCTTCACTTGAAGGGTTATTTTTATTTAGGGAAAAGCGGAATCTTAGGTGGCTCAATCAAGCCATCAAACACATTTTTAATCTTCTGAACAGTTTCAGGTAAAAACGGAGTCAGCATATAATTAGCCAGAAGAAGCCCATCAATCAATCTAGACAAGCATTCTTCGAGTTTCTCTGTCTCGCCGTTTTTCGCTAGCATCCAAGGTTTTTCATCATCGATCTTTTTATTCAGATCTTGGACTTTTTCCCAAACAAAGTCAAACGCTTTTGAATATTCAAAATCATTCATGAGCGAAGTATACTCTTCCGGCAAAACAAATGATTCAGGTTTTTGATAAGCTAATCTGTTTTTACTAGCAAGCGTTGCTAATCTCTGCACTAAATTCCCCAAATCATTAGCGAGCTCATTATTGTATGCTGAATCATATTTTTCCCAAGTAAAATCCGAATCTGCAAAAGTATCAACGTGCCTCAAGAAATAATACCGAAAGGCATCCAGTCCATACTTTTCTACTACTTCCATCGGCTCCACTACATTACCGATAGATTTGGACATCTTCTGCCCATTTGCCAAAATCATGCCGTGAGAAATCATAGCTTTCGGAAGTGGCAAACCTAGCCCGAGTAGCATTGCCGGCCAAATAATCGCATGGAACCGCAGAATATCTTTCCCCACAAATTGCGCTCTAGCCGGCCACCAATCCGAAATGTCTTCTTCCGGATACCCAAGCACCGTAATGTAATTCGAAAGTGCATCAATCCAAACATACATCACCTGCGAATCATCACCAGGTACCGGTACACCCCAGGTCAGTTGCGATATAGGTCTCGAAATCGACACGTCAGGCGATTCTTCTAAAAGTTTTAGCATTTCTTTTTTACGATAATCTGGCAAAATCAACATTTTGTCCGATTCAATCGCCTCCCGAATCTCATCTCTAAAATCAGAAATCCTTAGATAATAGTTCTCTTCTTCTAGTTTCTCATATGGTTTTTGGTGATCTGGACAAACACCATTATTTTCTTCATATTCTTTATCTGTCACATATCTTTCACACCCAGTACAATACCACCCATTATATTTTGCTAGATAAATATGATCCTCTAGCCTTTTCCAAATCTCTTGGCATCTCTTCATATGAAGCTCATCGGTAGTCCGCACGAAATCCGTATATTCAACTCCAAGTTTTTTGATAAATGCTTTGAAACTATCAGTCTTTTCGTCTACGAATACTTGCGCATCAACACCACTATCTTTAGCTTTCAGAAAAATCTTATTACCATGTTCATCTGTTCCCGCCTGCAAACGTACCTCATCACCAAGCATCTTGTAATATCTACTGCATACATCTGCCAAACAATAATCCATCGCATGTCCGATATGTGGATTGCCATTCATATATGGAATAGCTGTCGTAATATACTTCTTTGCCATAAAATTATTCTACAATACTTTTACCACAAAAACAAGTCACTCTCAGGGAGCGACTTGTCATAACGATTCAAACCAATTTAGGATTCGACTTCGCAAAGCACCACAGAATTAGTTTCGCCTTCCGCCTCGATCTCTTCCGATTCGTTCAGAGCATTTTCGATAGCCTTCGCAAATTCCGCTGGAGTCACAGTCAACGTACCATCTTCCTCAATCAGTTCCGCATCGTCTTCCGTCCAGTCGCCTTCAGATTTCATTTCTTCATAAGTCAAAGTACTAGTTTCTACGCTTGGCTCACCGCCAGTCTCCGTAATGGTAGTTGTGGTAGTAAGAGAGGCAAGTTTATTCCCGACAATAGCGTAGGTAAACTTAGCCTCAGCAGTGGCATCAGCAGATATAGATGTAGTCGTACAGACAACATTCGCACTAACATTGCTATTAGTATTGGTGCCACTATTAGAACTATTATTCGAAGAATTAGAAGAATTAGAGCCATTCGAATTATTTGAATTATTTGAACCACCATTATTCGTATTGGAACTAGAATTCTGATTATTGCCTTGAGAGCCATTGTTGCCACTATCGCCACCCATAAACGTAAATATTAAAACAGCCACCAAAGCAATTACTACCATCGACGCAACCACAATCAGTGCAATCATAGTGTTCTTATTGGTCTTTTTTGCACCTGCTGGCGCAGCGGACTTCGTGCCATCTGGCTGAGTTGCCGGATCATTAAACGAAACGCTTGGAGTTTGAGAATTGTTAGCAAAGACATTATCTGTCGGAGCCTCAGTAGCGGCAGCTCCCTCTGGACCAGAGATTGCAGAACCAATCGACCCAGGAACCGGAGCAGCAGCCTTCATCGGAGCTTTCAACTCTTCTTCGATTGGATCTGGAGCTTTTGGCTGCTCAGGCATCATAATAGGATCCGTAGCCGCTACACCATTCGGCTGGAACACAGGATTTGCTCCAGTTGGATTTACTACGGGATTAACTGGATTCACTGGAGAAACAGGGTTTGCAGCCGCTGCTGGTTCAGGCGGAACCGGATTCACAGGTGCCTCTGGACCTGCCGGAGCTCCAGGCGCTGGCGCAACAGGTGGTTCTAGTGCTACAGGTGCCGGAGTTGGCTCCGGATTTGGCGCCGGCGTCGGCGCTGGACTTGGTGTTGGTGTTGGGTTGCTGATTGGATCCATTTCGTTTTCCTCAAAAATTATATTATTATGCTTATGCATTCAATATTAACACATTTTTTATTGCAACGCAATAAAAAAGTTTTTGTCGAAAATTAACTTGGGATTCACTCCCAAGTAAATTTCATACTGGCCTTTTTTGCTGAACTTTTTCCTCCGGAAAAAAGTTCACCTACCGCTGAATCCTCCGCCCCCTCCGCCGCCACCAGAGAATCCGCCCCCTCCGCCGCCAGAAAATCCAGACGACGACCCGCCTCCAGAACTTGACATCACCGTAGAAGCCGAAGCTACCGAAGAAACTCTATTTAATCCTCTCGTAATCTCTGACACCGCAAGTCCAGTCATTAAATAATCCGGTTCCTCAATCTCCTCTACCTCACAGTATTTTTTCATTTCATTCATCCAGCTCTCTTCCGCCCCAAACACCGCTGCATATGGTAATAGTTTTTCATATAGCTTCACAATTCCTTCTGCCGAAGTATCCGCGCCTTCTACGCTCTGTAGCATCTTCATCCTCTCCGCTTCCGCCATTTCAATATAAAGCTTCAGCCCATCCATATATCGCGACATCTCTAAACCTTTCAAAGTATGCCCAGCATATTTCCGTGTCGCCTCATTTAATAGTGATACGGTCAATACTGTCACGAGTATCATCACAAAAGCCGTCTGAAAGAAGTATTCTTCAAAAATCAAATTCCCAGCCGACGAATCGCCTATCCCTAACGCGTCTTCAAATGTTGAGAGTATCATTATCCCAATCATCGACAAAACCGGCACAGCTACAATAGTCGACACAATCGCATTTGCTACACCTCTGCCACTACTACTTCCGAAACTATATTTTTTCTCCACCAACTCATCACGCTTCAAATCCTTCACCACCGCCGAGTTCATCGAATTTCTCAGCGCCACCAATTTGCTCGTTGCCGTACGCGTCTTAACCTCAATCTCATCGCCCACTTCAGGATTATCCCCGCCATTCAAAATCGAAAGAAGATCCACGTACTCCTCAGTCACATCGTCTAAATCTTTGACTATGATGCTCCACTTCTTCTTTTCGCCTTTTTTCAGCTCAATTTTGTGTTTCACCACCATCTCAAGTAACATCCCCACCTTCATATCTTTCTTCTTGCCTAGAAAAATTTCAGTCATTTCTGGCAAACTATAATCCTTGTTTGGCTGATATTCCGGTTTAACAAAGAAAGCTTTATAATAATTTGCCTTCTCTCGATTACTGACGTATTTCCATATTGCGCGCGTTAACCATAGCCCGCATATCACTCCTAAAATTACTAAAATTATCACATAGGCATAGTTGTCTGGCGGCAAAGGCACCACAAAACTCCCAGCCTTCAGCTCCACATCAAAAGTCAAATTCTCATATCTAGTCAGTTTTTCGGCCACAAACTCTACGCCATCTTCCAGCTTAGTCGTCTTACACCTATCTTGCCCACTTGCTTTATATGCACCCACATAGCACCAACTATCTCCCGTCCAGACCTCTGGGTTCTCAAAATGCAGCCTCGCTGTCACCTTGTCAAATCTCTGCGTTGCCCCATTACCATTAGTGTCCCAATATAGCTCCTGGAATACTCGCCCTTTTTCTTCAAATTCTGTCACTACTTTGGAAAACTCATATTCAAAAACATAAGTTTGCTCACCCAGCACATATTCCTCCGTGCCGGTACATACATTATAAAACCCACTCTCCTTATCGATGCTATAAATGTTTTCCGGCTTTCCATTGCGCGTCAAAGTCAAATTCGACCGCGTCAGATTCGGCAAAGTAACGTTCTTACCATTTTGGTTCGCATATGGTATCTGCCGACAAATCCCCTTATTCTGATTATAATCCGGAAACACCGCCGTCACACTTTCCTTGACCTTCAAGTGCGACACCCCCTCCGCATCTTTCGATAAATAATAATCTCCTGTAAAATCACTGAAATAAAAATTATTCACATCCACCGCATACACCGGCAATGATATTATCGAGAATAACACCACAATCATAAATATAAGTATCTTCTTCATACTTTTATTATACAACACGAAACTAGTATTGGAAATTATGAGCATTGAGTAAACCCGAGAAAGATTTTATAAAATTTAAGAAAATTCGACTCGCGAACCCTGAAGAGAGCCGTGAGACGAGCGAATTTTCTGTTAAAAATTTTACAAAATCTTTCTCGGCGTGAAACGAAGCGCGAATAATTTCCAATACTAGTTTCTTTTGCCAAAGAAAAGTCCAAGTGGTATAATATGCTTATGGATAATAATAAAGTTATGATCGTGGGCACGGGAAACGTTGGTGCATCCATTGCTTACGCGATTTTAAACCAACGCACCGCCGTCAACGAAATAATTTTAACTGACATTATCGCTAAAGACGCTGAAGGGGAAGCTATGGATCTCCGCGACGCGCTCGCTGTTGCTCCTAGTTATGTTAAAATCAAAAATGGCACCTACAAAGACGCTAAAGATTGCGGCATTGTAGTAATTACCGCCGGCGCCGCCCAAAAACCCGGCGAAACCCGCATGGAACTACTAAACAAAAATGCCAATATCTTAAAAGGCATGATTGAGCAAATCATGGATTCAGGCTTTGATGGTATTTTCCTCGTCGTTACCAATCCTATGGATGTCATGACTTACCTCACTATGAAGTATTCCGGTTTACCTTCGGAGCGCGTCATCGGCTCCGGCACAGTTCTAGATTCTGCCAGACTTCGCACCCGCATCGCCGGATATTTAAATATCAACGCCAAGTCCGTCCACGCCTACCAAATTGGCGAGCATGGCGACACCGAGCTAACCCTCTGGTCGCTTGCCGACATCGGCGGCCAAAAAATCTCCGAATTATTAGATAAAAAGACCCGCGAAGGTATTTCCGACTTCGTCAAAAACGAAGCCTACGATATTATCGACAAAAAAGGCGCTACTTATTATGGTATCGCCACTTGCGTCGTCCAAATCTTGAATTGTATTTTAAATGACGAAATGCGCGTCCTCGCCGTCTCGTCATACGACCATTTCTCCGACACTTCCTTTGGTTTCCCATCCGTCGTCGGCCGCTCCGGCGTCATCCGTCGCCTCGACCTCAAACTTTCCGAGCACGAAGGTATCGAACTGCAAAAATCAATTAATGCATTGAAAAAAGCAATCAAATCAGTAAAACTCTAACTGTTTTCGAAACATTTAGAAACTGCCCGATAAAAATTACAACAGTCACGGATGAGAATCTGATACTGAAATATCAGGGCGAATCCGCCTGACCTGTTGTAATTTTTATGCGGCGCATGTTTCTACGTTGAGAAAATAGTTAGAGTTTTACTGAAGAGATTGCATATATAACAATAACTCGTTTTTAACGAAATCATCTTGAACTTTTTCAAGTTCCGCCATGAATTTGGGCGCCTGTCTTTCAAGTCGCTTCTGCCGATACGCTTCATATTTCTCTGCTTCGGACTCAGACAACGTTTCTGGGAAGTTTCGCCCTTTATAATGAAGCAAAAGCTCCGGCAACCTCTCGTCAATAAACTCCGGATGAAAATCCGCAAGTTTATTTGGCTCAGCGTTTCGCACCGCCGATACTTTTACACGATCAGAATCGTTGAGAAATCCTTCATAAATCGCCCCCTCCGGCTCCAAAGCCTTCGGAAACTCCGGTCGCTTTTCATATTCGCTACGCACCTGCTCCGCAAACTCTGGGTGATTTAAAAGCGTCTTCAAATTCTGCTCAACTTCTTCTTTCGTCAGCCCAATCTTCCCCCACCCATCGTCGCTATCGAGCACGCTAATCGGCGCCACCGCCGGACATTTGTTATAGCATAATTCTTTCACCACCGGAAAATCCGCAGTATTATTTTCCAAACTATTACGTAAATCGTATACTAACACATTACCATTTCGCCCTGGCGCAATCGGAAATGCCACGGTAGTTTTATTAAACTCGTTCGCATATCTTCCACTCGCATACACAAACGGTTTTTTATTCTCGAGATTCACCAACTTCTTCACTGTGTTTTTCTCGCGCATCTTAAATAAATAATCAAATAGCTTTGGCTGCTTTTCTTTGATGAGCTTTGCCACCGCAATCGTCGCAAATACATCAGATAAAGCATCATGTGCATGTTCATGCGAAACGCCATTTAGTTTCGTAATAAGCTCCAGACGATTCGTCGGTGCGCCATCCTCACGAAACGGCCATTCGATTCCTTCAGGGCGCAGAGCCCTAGTTAATCTCACTACGTCTAAAATATCCCATCGACTCCGCCCATCCTTCCACTCCCACTCATACGGATCATAAAAATTCCGCCACAGGACCGCACGCATGAATTCGTCATCAAACCTCACGGTGTTATACCCCAAAGCCACCGTGTCCGGCACGAAAACTTCCTCCGTCACATATCGGCAAAACTCCGCTTCGCTTATCCCATCCATCAAGGTCTGCTGCGGCGTAATCCCTGTTACATTAATCGCCGCCGGGCTCGGCAAAGCGTCGTCCGTCATCTTCACCAAAACATTTACCGGCTCGCCAATCGGTTTCAAATCCATATCAGTCCTCTGCCCCGCAAACTGCATTATCCTATCTTCTCTCGGCGTCAGCCCCGACGTTTCCAAATCATAAAAGAAAAATGTTTTCATAACTATCTCCCATTATACCACTTCCCCATTCCTCATCCAAACGCTATATCTAGCGTCACAAACCAAATCCAAACACCATATCTAGTGTATCCGCCCTACCATATATTATATGTAATCTCGGGATGCTAGGAACTTGGGTTCCTAGGGCTCCGGAGCGACTTGGAACTAGAAGGCGCTACGCGCCAGAGGCGACGCAGCGCACTGGCCTCCCGTTAGACTTGTAGTAGTAGTAGTCTGTGCCTGGGCTGACGAAGGACGAATTCAGGTCCAGGTAGTAGGCGCTGCTGGACGAGTAGGCCGTAGACGACCAGTAGCGGCCGAACGAGCCACGATAGTACACCGAACCACTGCCGACGTCGCCGGAATAGACGAAGTTTACTGGGTATTTACGCCAACGAAGAGAGTCGGCTGCAGTGGATTGACTTGCCCCAGTGCCACCCATTTTTCTGTCTAAGTAAGAGAAACTAGTGACTCTGTTTGCCGCATCAGATGCGCCTTGTTCTATGTCGCCAGTACTAGTATTACCTAGTGGAATCTTCCAACCTTTTGGGCAGATGGATGTAGTGTTGTGATCGCCGCTGGAATAGGCAGTGGTATCAGCAATAGCGGCTGCCCAGGTGTAGTAGTTACCGTAACTGTACATTGCTACAGTATTAGCTGTTGGAGTGGAGGCTCTAGAGTTAGTATTGTCGTGATTGTAGCGTGGGAAGCGGTAACCGGGGTTATTGTTGGTACCGATATCTATAGTTGCTGTACCGTCCTGAGTGCCGCTGTAGTAGAGACTGTTTGCTGTAGTAAGGTTGTCTGCCCAGGCTGGTTCTGGATCAGCTAGACCAGCGAATTGACCACCGTAGCCTTGGGCGAGGGTGCCGTCAGAGTTGTGGTCGGCGGTGCTTTCTAGGCGTAGGTTTTCAATCATCCAGCAGTTACCATCAGCAAGCTTAGCGACGGTATAGGTCTCACCATCGCGTTCATCGGTAAGAGCGGTAAGACTAGCTAAGGACTTATGTTCGTTAGTGGCAGCGGTGAGGCTGTTGCAAGCGCTAGTCGCGTCACTAGTCTGCATACTACCAGCAGATTGAATCCAAATAGCATATAATGGGAGACCGCTGCTCATATCTGCCGGAGTAGTGATTTCCTCTTGTGGTCCATAGAGATTGCCTGTGTAGTCGTAAGTATCAGACCAACCAGCAAAACCATAGCCATCTCGGGAGAAGTTAGAAGCAAGCAACGTTGCGGTACTGCCACCAGTAATAGTAACACCATTACCCATGCCGTTAGCGTACTCCTGTTTCCCCATTGTCCCTTCTACTTCGGCTGGATCTAATACGTTAGCATTGTAACAAATTTTACCACTCTCGCAGGCTACTGGACCTAAAGTGGGTATAGGATTTGCCGTAGCGATAAAGTTAATCACGTTATTATAATCACCAGAAGCTTGCATAGTGCTGGCTTTTGCGGCAATTTTGAAGTTTACTACATCTCCAGTACTAGTAGCAGGAGGAGTAGCAGAGTCCTTTAGCGTAGCAATATTGGCAACGTCACTATATAACGGAAGCCCATCATAAGCTCCCCAATTAGTCCCACCATCAGTAGAATAAGAATAACCCCAAGTATTGTCAGTAGTAAGACTGGTTAGACTAGCACCATAATTAATACTGGCAAAATTAGCTGAAGAACCAGATACTTCATGCACTAAATCACGGGTATCATATGTAGTATTATTGCCTACCGTGGCATTCAAAGTATAGCCGGTGATATTATTAGTCTTTACTATTACATCTATCACATTAGAATCGGCTGTAGTACCAGGAGAGAGACTAGGAATTAAGATATCCGCAGAAGACAAATCAATCTGCAAAGCTGGATTAAAAGTAAATTGTACTCCGACATCGGTGGAGTAGGTGAGAGCGGAGGTATCACGCACTACAAAAAACAAAGGAAACGTCATCACTATCAACAACGTTCTTATTATAACATTTTTCCTAACCATAACCTCATTATAACACATAATAACAAAGTGCAAGAAAAATCCCCGGACAAATCCGGGGAAATTTAATTACTTTCTCTTTTTCCTTTTTTCGATAGATTCCAAAATCCACCCCCGTCGCGCTAATCCAGCAATTCTGCCAACGTAATACACAGCAAAGGCATAAATAGTTACAATTGCCAACACTAATACAACAGTGAGAACTATCACCCAGAAAAGTGAATCGTTCGAAGATTTGAACGATGCCATCCAAGCAAACAACATCGGACCACTTTCAAAGATAAAAAGCGGCGCAAAGACAATTGTCGAGGCCGTAGTAACGGCCTTATATACACCATTACCAAACGTTTTCCGCGACACATTTCTTTTCCCCGACGAGATGCTCCGAACGTGAAACTGATTTAAACCCAATGTTACCATTACGGCAATCGTAACAAACAATACCAGAACCCACCAGTTCAGGACAACAGAGGAGAAAGACTCCTCTACCAAGAAAGCTGTAAAATCTCTACTCATTATATATACCCCCCTCTTATACAACAATTTCGACACGAGGTGTGCACTTACTCAATAGTCACAACCTATACCCATATTATAGCACAAGTACTATTTTTTGTCAAGTATTACGTATTATCTCACAACCTTTGCAACATAAAAGATGGCTCTTGCCGTCAAAAAAGGTAGGCTCTATACTTAAATTAACATCACTTAAATAAGAAAGGACCTACCTATGTCATATTGTACAGGTAAAAACATAGAAAAAT
>JAFWDS010000036.1 GCA_017516075.1 Candidatus Saccharimonadota bacterium | reverse complement strand
TATTTCAAAGAGTCTTCTTTTGGCTTTGGTAGTCTTTTCAGTATTGGGTCCTGCCGTGAGATATTGTATACCTACTACACTAATACCAATTACACCAAGGATACCTACACCAATAGACATGATATCTACTACTAGATTGACGATATGCCAAATACCACCATCACCACCCTCATCACATTGAATGATAGAAGTATCTACTCCACCACATTTATTAAATTCTTCTGCGAAGGCGGAAGTGAAACAGCATAAACTTGTCAAACATACGACAAGAATTGCGAGAAAACCAAAGGAATAGAGCCGCTTTAAATCAGCTTTTCTTTTCATAAGTGCATTATAACACAATTAGTATTCTCCAATAAACACTCAACTTGTGTGGATTTACTAGTCTCATACCAAAACGTACTTCAAAATGGACACCGCGCCAATATTTTTACAATTGTTTTAAATATGCTACAATAAACATAACTACAAAGGAGGTTTTTAATGGAATCAAATAATATTCCGGTGTCAGAAACACCAGAATCAGAAGCACCAGATGCGACAACAACTATTTCAACCGAATCGGCTGAATCATCAAAATCAGCCCCACGGCCAGAGCCAAAACCCGTCAAATCCTCTAAAGCTCTCATCTGGTGTCTCGCTATTATAGCTACCATCAGCATCGTCGCTGCCGCAGTCTTCGCCTACCTCTATTTCACTACCCCAACCACCCCAGCCCCAACCCCAAACAACAACCAATCCACTACCTCAGATAAACCAGCCACCACCGAAGAAAACAATAAGTACAAGCTGTCAGATTATGCAACTTTTTCAGAGATTAGTGTACCAGTCACCTTCCCAGACGAAGTCGAAAAAGGCCATACGCAAGACACTTTAACAAAAATAGAACTTACTAATCTTCCCCAAACCATTATTACAAAATACAATGACGCACAGGAACAACTAATTAATAACGAAGATATCTATATCATTTCCCGTAGTAACAAAGCAAACACAACTATCAACGGCGACATATTATCAATTTATACCATTTTCAAATATGATAGCGTTTATAGTGATTATGGGAAAGCGGAAACGCTAAATTATAACCTTAACACCAAGCAGGAGTTATCTAATCAAGAACTAGAAAAAGTCTATAATCTTACCGATGAAGAAATCTATAGTAAAGTACTTGAGCAATTAGTCGACAATGTCACTACTAGCAGTTTCTTACTTAACACTGACGGCGACGTGAGTGCACCGACGATTAGTCTGGCGGATTTCTCAAACAAAATACCGGAATACGCAAAAACACTGAGCAGTAATACCGATTTAGTCAAATTATACGTAGATAAAGACAATAAGGTACACGCTTTATACGAACAAAGCCAAATCCTTAAAAGCCTAGGAATGAGCACTCATATGGGTGGCGGGCTATTACCTAGTATCCAAGATGTATCCCTTTGAATAAAACACATCCACTTAAACGATTAGATTATTTTAATGCTGCGCTATATCTATTCTCGGATAAATATTCAACTTATATGGATCCACCGGCTTCACGCCAGATTGGATTTCGTAGTAGCAAGCTGCCGCCACCATCGCCCCATTGTCACCGGAGAGTGAAGGAGCAGGGAAGTAGGCATTCGACAAAGCATCTCTGAGCGTCTTATTTGCGCTTACTCCTCCGGCGACAACTATCGACTTGGTGTCAGGAAATTGCTCCATCGCTTTTTTAAGCTTTTCAACCAATATATCCACGGCAGTCTTCTGGAATGACGCCGCAAAATCACAAACCTGTTGCTCAGAAAGTAATTCCTTCAATTTGTGTGAAGGATACGAAATCGGTACCCCCACCTCTTTTTGTACGGCGCGCAAAACAGCGGTCTTTAGTCCAGAAAAAGAAAAGTCTAGCCCATAAATCTTCGGATGTGGCAGCGGATAGCGATTGGGATTACCAGGCTGAAGGTCATCCTGTCTTTCGAGGACCGTAGGCTTGGCCGAGCGACCTTGAGCGTGTCCGAGAAGAATTGGATGACCTTCGGTGGCAGCGGCAATCGCCGGCCCACCGGGATATGGCAACCCTAATATTTTCGCCACCTTATCAAAACACTCCCCCACCGCATCATCTCTCGTCGTCCCCACGATTTCGAACCGATTATGCCCAGGCATATATAGTATCTGCGTATGCCCCCCTGAAACCACCAGTGCAAGCAAAGGGAATGTTGGTACGCGGGTGGCTGAAACCTGTTTTTTCGGATGCATAACATGATTTGAATTTTCAACACGTATATTCCTGACGGCGCCAAGAAAGCTGCCCCTTGGGGCAGTCTTTCCTGGACGACCAGCGTATGACGTGCTTGAAAATTCAAGTCGCGCATCCGAAAAAATAGGTTCAGTCAGGACCCGCGTCTCAACAAGCCAATTCGCATACACATGTGATTTCAGGTGGTGTACGGCATATAATGGTTTGTCGTGCAAAATCGCCAGAGTCCTAGCGGTCAAAGTTCCTATTAGAAGCGACCCTAGAAGCCCCGGCGCATGCGTCACCGCAATTGCGTCGATATCATCCCATGAACAGCCCGCATCAGCTAGCGCTTTATCAATTACCGGCATCATCGCCTCTAGATGTGATCTCGCCGCCACCTCTGGTATTACGCCTCCATATTCCGCAAAAATATCAATCTGGCTTACTACTACGTTCGACAAAATCTTCACCCCATCTTCCACCACCGATGCGGCCGTCTCGTCACAGCTTGTTTCAATGCCCAAAATTTTCATATATTCATTATAACACACCTCTATAAATACATACAACTTTCACAACCTATGCAACATTTCGGCAGGAGTTCTATAACTTATACTTAAGTGTATACGATGGTAGTTGTAATAGTCAATATAGGAGAGTATTTTGTCGTCCATTTTCTTTAAGGGCTCACTCTCTAGGTAGT
>JAFWDS010000035.1 GCA_017516075.1 Candidatus Saccharimonadota bacterium | reverse complement strand
GGCGATGCTTGACAAAGCCGTAACCGAGATAAATAATAGACCTAGAAAATGCCTAAATTGGATGAGTCCACGGGAAAAAATGTCACAAAATCATGCCCTAGTGGTTAACAAAAAGTCTTGTGATTTGAAATAGAATTCAGCGTTTTGTTTGCACAAAAATGGTGCGAGCGAAGAGACTCTAACTCTCGACCTCTTCCTTGGCAAGGAAGCGCTCTAAACAACTGAGCTACGCTCGCACAGTAAGTTAATTATATCATAGATTTTAGATTTTTGTGAAAAAAGTGTTATAATGGTTATATAAATAAAAGGAGAAAAAAATGCCTACGTGGTTAATAGTAATAATTGTGATTCTGGTGGTCATTTTCGCAATTGGCGGATTGATTGCAGGAATCTATAACAGCTTGGTAAAGCTAGACGAGCGGGTAAACGAAGCTTGGTCTGATATTACCGTACAACTCAAATATCGTGCGGATTTGATTCCAAACGTGATTGAGACAGTTAAGGGCTACGCGAAGCACGAGAAGGAAACCTTCCAAATGGTGACCGAAGCTCGTACGGCGGCGATGGGTGCCAAGACCGTGAAACAGGCCGCGGCAGCTGAGCAGGAAATGCAAAATGCACTTGGCAGGATTTTTGCCATTGCTGAAGCTTATCCAGAGCTTAAAGCGAATGAAAACTTTATTAAGTTGCAAGAACAATTGCAAGACGTAGAGGATAAAATTCAAGCTTCTCGTAGATTCTATAACGCTGGTGCGAAAGAGCTTAACACTAAGATTAAGACTTTCCCAACTAATATCGTAAACAATTTCGTGGGTCATTTCAAAACTCGCGATTACTTTGAGGTTGCTGAGGGCGAGCGCGAGAAAATCGAGAAAGCTCCTGAAGTTAAGTTTTAACATTGTATATCTGGGGCGAAAGCCCCAGATATATTCAGAGAGTTGATATGTACAAGCAGATAGCCGAGAATAAACGTAAGACAATCTATATTATATTTGGTTTTGTAGTGATGATTGGTTTGATTGCTGGGGTTTTTGCTTATGTATACCAAGATGTTTGGGTTGCGGTGTGGACTATCGTTATTGCGATTCTATATGCAGTGTTTCAGTATTATATGTCAAATTCTGTGGCGGTCGCAATGACTGGTGCAAAAGAAATCGTCAAAAAGGATAATCCGCGTTTTTATAATATAGTCGAGAACTTGAGTATTACGACTGGGCTTACGATGCCGAAAGTCTATATTGTTGATGATAAGGCGCCGAACGCTTTTGCATCTGGGCGAGATCCGAAACACGCAATTGTGGCAGCAACGACTGGGCTGATTGACGTGATGGACGATAAAGAACTTACAGCAGTGATGGCGCACGAAATGTCGCATGTCAAAAATTACGATATTCGTGTGTCGATGATTGTGTTTGGTCTCACGTGTGTGGTGGGACTAATATCGGATTTAGCATTTCGGATGATGTTTTATGGAAACCGGAGACGCGACAATGAAGGTAGCCCGGTGGGGTATGTTTTGATTTTGGTGGCTGCGATTTTGTCGCCGATTTTTGCGAGTTTGGCACAAATGGCGGTGTCGAGACAGCGGGAATACTTGGCTGATGCATCAGCGGTGAATATTACAAGATATCCGGATGGGATGATTTCGGCACTGAAGAAATTGCAGTCTCATACTCAGCCGATGAAAAGCCAAAATATCGCAACGGAAGCAATGTGGATTAATAATCCGCTGCGTAAAGGCTTCTTTAGTAATCTATTTAGTTCGCATCCGCCAATCGAGAAGCGCATTGAGAGACTTGAGCATGGAAAAAAAGGATTCTGAAAAATCACAGCGCGGCGAATCGCGTCGTCAGAAGGTGCGCGACTCACTCGACGTACCATCAAGTGCGTCTCGTTCCGTTGCTCCTTCTTCCTCGCGCTTCATCCGCGCTGTGACTTTTCAGTGGATTCGTGGACTTAATAAGCAGAATCCTCATAAGTCGTTCAAGCGTTCCTATCGTGAAGATTATGCGAGAGATACAAATGTGCCTGGCATGATGTACCATATATTATATAGTTTTCGGATGATTTTTAAAAATTGGAAATTGTTTGTGCCACTCGTGATTATTGTCGTGGTTTTGAATGTGGTATTTGTGGGAATTATAAGTGAATCGAATTATAAACGATTTCAAGAAATTTTCGATCAAACTAATGCGGAGGTGGCTGGTGGTGAAGTTGGAACCGTGGCAAAAGCTGGACTCTTACTTGTTTCTACGGTGACAACTGGAGGATTGTCGGGGGATTCTGGTGAAGCATCGATTGTGTTTGGAATACTGATATTTTTGATTATATGGCTGACGACGATATTTTTATTACGTCATATCATGGCGAAGCATAAAGTGACTTTGCGCGATGGGTTCTATAATGCGATGACGCCGCTTCTTTCGACTTTTGTGGTGTTTGTGGTGGCGGTGATTCAGTGTGTGCCGATTTTTGTTTTGATAATCTTTTATTCAGCGGCGGTGCAGACAGATTTTCTTGCGACGCCGTTTTATGCTTTACTATTTTTGGTGTTTGCGGGTTTGATGATTTTACTTTCGGCGTATTTGTTGTCGAGCTCGCTAATTGCACTAATTGCGGTATCGGCACCGGGGCTTTATCCGTTGAGGGCTCTTGGTATTGCTTCGGAGCTAATGATGGGGAGGAGAGTGAAGTTCATTTTGAGACTCGTAGCTCTGATGTTGACGATTATTGTGATGTGGGTGGTGATAATGATGCCATTAATATTATTCGATCTTTGGATGAAGCAGTTTGAATGGACAACTGGGATTCCGTTTATTCCGATTTGCGCAACTTTCATGAGTTGTTTTACTTCTGTTTATATTACGACTTATCTTTATTTATATTATCGCTGGCTATTGAAGGCATAAAATCTAAACTTGTTTTCGCTCGCGCTTTATTCTTATTACTTTTTTTCATAATTTGAACTAGCTTTTCAGAGCATAATGAGATTTAGACCAGATTTCTAAATTGTAAGTTTTGCAACTCAACAATGAAAAAATCTCCCCCAGTCCGAAGGACGAATAAGGAGATTTTTTCTTGACTTGCGTTGCAAGTCTTACAATTTAGAAGTCCAAGCTCTGAAAAGCTAGTTCAAATTATGATACAATACTAATATGACAAAAGATGAGGCGATAAAGAGAGTAAACAAGCTGCGCGAACTGATCAATGACTATCGGTATCATTATCATGTGCTCGACGAGTCGATTATGAGTGAGGCAGCGGCGGATTCGTTGAAACATGAATTGAGTTTGATTGAAGCGGAGTTTCCGGAATTAGTTACACCGGATTCGCCGACGCAGAGAGTAGCTGGGAAACCTTTAGACAAGTTTACGAAAGTGACGCACGAGAAGCGGATGATTAGCCTTGCTGATGTATTTTCGGAAGAGGAAATCAAAGATTGGATTACTCGAAACGAAAAGTTGATTCCGGGGGGCAAAATTGATGAATTATTTACCGACATTAAGATGGATGGGTTGGCGTGTTCTTTGAAGTATCGTGATGGAGTGTTTTGTCAGGCCGTAACGCGTGGAGACGGTTTGGTAGGTGAGGATGTAACGCAAAACGTTAAAACGATTGAAAATGTACCACTCAAATTAACTTCAGGAGAATACCCATCTTTTTCGGGTCGCGTCGCCTCGGCCCGTCGCCACGGGCGAGGCGCGCTAACCCTCGCCTTGCCAGGCTCCGGAATCCCCTCAAAAGAGGGTATTCCTCCTGAAGTTGAAGTGCGCGGCGAAATTGTTATTTTCAAGAAGGATTTTGAACATTTGAACGAGATTCAGCGTAAACACGGCGAAGCGGAGTTTGCGAATCCAAGGAATTTGGCGGCTGGGTCGATTCGGCAACTCGATCCAAAGGTGGCGGCGAGCCGGCCTTTGAAATTTATCGCGTACGATCTTGTGACGCCGGATTCTTTGACTTGGAAGGAAGCATACGAGAAGCTACGCGCATTTGGATTTCAGACTTCTAATGAGGATAGAGTGTTTAAAAATTCCGAAATGAAGGAAATGTTTAAATACATTCACGAGTTGGATGATTATCGGAAAGGTTTGAAGTTTAATATGGATGGGATGGTGATAAAGATTAACGACCGCGCAGTGTACGATAAACTTGGAATTGTAGGAAAGACTCCGCGCGGTGCGGTGGCGTTTAAGTTTCCGGCGGAAGAATCGACGACGGTGGTGCGTGATATTGTGATTTCGATTGGAAGGACTGGCGCAGCGACGCCGGTAGCGATTTTGGATCCGGTGGTGGTGGCTGGGACGACGGTGCGGCATGCATCTTTGCATAATGCGGATGAGATTTCTAGGCTAGATGTGAGAATTGGCGATACGGTGATTATTTATAAAGCCGGTGACATTATTCCGCAGGTGAAGGAAGTTTTGTTGACTTTGCGCCCTGAAAGGACGGAGCCGTTTGATTACGAGAAAGCATTGAAAGAACAATATCCGGAACTGGAGTTTGTGAGGCCGACTGGGGAAGTGGTGTACCGCGTGAAAGGGGAATCGAGCGATGTGATTTTGAAGCGCGCGATTGAATATTATGCTTCGAAACCTGCTCTTAACATTGAAGGGTTGGGTGAAAAAAATGTGATTGCTTTGATTGATGCAGGGTTAGTGGGGTCGGTGGCGGATTTGTATAAATTGAAAGCTATTGATGTGGCGAAGTTGGAGAGGTTTGGCGAATTGTCGGCAAAGAATTTGGTGAATGCGATTGATGCATCGCGTGAGCCGAAACTAGCGAAGTTTATTACGGCGTTAGGAATTCGGCATGTGGGGGCTGCGACGGCAACTAGCCTAGCTAGAAAGTTTAAGAGTTTGAAGGCTTTAGCTCAGGCGAGCGAGGAGGAATTATTGTCGGTGGATGATATCGGTAAAGTAGTGGCGGAATCGATTTTGGCGTGGTTTTCGGATGAGGATAATGTGAAGATGTTGGCAGAGCTGGAGGACTTGGGCGTGAAAGTACAGGATGAGACAAATACTAAATTACCTTTGGCGGATAAATCATATATTGTGACTGGAACTTTGGAATCGATGGGACGAGAAGAGGCAGAGGATAAACTGCGCGAGCTTGGCGCGACGGTAACTTCGTCGGTGACGAAGAATACCACGGCACTAATTGTGGGCGAAAAACCCGGAAAGTCGAAATTGGACAAAGCCGAGAAGTTCGGAACGACAATTATTAATGAAGAAGATTTTTTGAAGTTGATTTCTTGATAGTAATCTGCTATAATAAAGTGTGTGGTCTCGTAGTATAACGGTTAGTACATCGGGTTTTCATCCCGACAACGCGAGTTCGACTCTCGCCGAGATCACCATTCCAGAGTCAGAGCCAGAAATAGGCTCTTTTTTGGTGTTAATAACGGAGAAGAGTGGGCTTAAATCGTCCGTTCCAAAAATTTTGTCTTTAATATCGAAGTGTAGACCAAACCATCGTTTCTTTGAGGTTGCGCCTTTATGACGATATATTATTGTTCTCTTTTGCGCTTGAAACAAAGGAGGGTAAGCAGCGTAACTATTATCGTGTAGCTAGCCAAAATTACAATATTTCTCGCGGTAATTTCATTTGAGCCATTGAGAACACTCTTCACGACGGTCAAGCAACTTTCAAATGGTAAGATTTCACAGATTTTTGCGAAGACCTCGCCGACCATTTCGTGTGAAAAATACATTCCACTCGTAAAACACACTAATTGAACGATGATACTCCCGACCCCACCAGCAGCTTTTTCGCTCACGAGAGTACCGAGCAGTATGCCAAGAATGATGAAGAATATCGAGATGGCCAGAGCGGCTAATCCAGCGAGAGCCATATTAATGCTAAAGCTTAAACCCATTAATCCTGCGACGATGAAGAATAGAATATTTTGTAAAATCACGATCGGCAAAAGTGATAGCGTATAACCGAAAATATAATCGGCTGATTTCATGGGTGACGCACCAAGGCGAAAGAGGAGCGAAGAACCTCGGTCTTTCGCGACGAGTGTAGCAGTGAATAGCGTGATAAACGAAAGCCCAAAAACGATAATTCCAGGAGTAAAGCTTTCTAGTTTGTAAGTCTCTCCGGGGATGTCAATTTGATGAAAAATAAACAGGAGAACGAGCGGCAAAATGATTTCGAAAATCAATGCAATCGGATCGCGGATTAGCTCCTTGAAATTGCGTTTAGAAAAAGCGAGCGTACGATTCATAATTC
>JAFWDS010000034.1 GCA_017516075.1 Candidatus Saccharimonadota bacterium | reverse complement strand
TGTTTTCTAGGCGCATATTTTCTATCATCCAACAATTGCCATCCGCAAGTTTGGCTACGGCGTAGGTTTCGTTGTCACGTTGGTCGGTAAGAGCCGTCACGGCACCACTTTGTAGGCTAGAACAGCCCATCCATCCCTGGAAACTTCCAGCAGATTTAATCCAACGAGCGTAGAGCGACAAACCATTATTATCACCAGAATAAGCACCTTCAGTGAATTCTATATATTCTTGTGGACCTAGGAAACCAGTATCATCAGAATAATCAAAAGTCTTACTCCAGCCAGCAAAGCCATAGCCCTCACGTGAAAAGTTGGAAGCCAGAAGAACTGCAGATGTAGGAGAAACATCATCGGTGGTTCCGGAAGCAGGAATAGTCTGACACCCCATAGTACCTTCTACATTACTTCCATTTGGATAATAACAGATCTGTCCTGCTTGAGTAGTCTGAGGCTCTGAATCAAGTGGCGTATCTGCATCATTAGGATAAACCATAGTGTATTTAACTTTACCATTATAGCTCCCAGCTGGTTGAGTACTAGTTACATATACAGCATAAGTAGATTGTATATTAGCTCCAACTGTAGCATCAGTACCAGCTGTTCTAGTAGCTACTTTAGTATAAGTATCAGGTACTGCATGATAGGAATCAAAATCTGATAGTATTGTAGGAGCATATGTTCCAGTTACACTATTTAGTTTCATCGCCCAGTTTGATGTGTTTCCATTCTGTGCTGTTCCAGTAGTTATATCGTATGTTGGTGCTAATGTTCCTCCTACTGTAGCTAGCAATTTATTATTACCATATTCTTGATTAGAATAACCAATCGCATAGATAGAAAAGCCATTAGCATCATTACATACGGCTTTGAGTGTAGTAGTACCAATATCGGCTACGTAGGTTCCTGATTCTACATTAGCTGTATGCGGTGTATTAACAGTTCCGGTCATGGTACAGGCGACCGGGATATTGATAGCTACATCGTCAATTATATCGTCAGCAGAAACATAAGACCCAACCAGCACGAAACCACAACTTATAGTAATTACCATTAACCCCCAAACCATTAATAACCTAAACTCAAGCTTTTTCATACTCCCATTGTACCACATTTTTCGCCCGCAAGAACAAAAAAAGTACTATATTTCACCAATCAACTTCACTGATTCCGACTCCGGCAATTCTTCTACGTCTTTCAACTTCTTCTCAATTTGGCGCGAAGTAGTCTTAGCTGAGTCAATCTTATTCGCAGATTCCTGCAGCTTCTTTTGCACACCCTCCAAAAGATCCGAGAACTTACCAAACTGCGTCTTCACCGCACCGAGAGTCTGCCAGACCTCTGCCGAACGCTTCTCGATCGCCACAGTCTTAAAGCCCATCAAAAGCCCATTTAACGCCACAGGGAGAGTCGACGGACTCGTAATAGAAACATGATACTTCTGCCGAATTTCATCCGAAAGCCCCGGGATCCTCAAGATTTCCGCATAAAGCGACTCCGTCGGCACAAACATCATCCCAAAATCCGTAGTCATCGGCGGATCCAAATACTTAGACGAAATCTTTTTGGCCTGCTCTTTGACGTCTACCGCCAGAGCCTTAGAATATTTCTCAATTTCGTTTCTGTCGCCATTGTCATAAGCCGCGATTAATCTCGAATAATTCTCCACCGGGAATTTCGAATCAATCGGAAGATATACCAAACTCTCCGCATCTTTCCCTGGCATTTTAATCGCAAACTCTACCCTGTCAGAACTTCCCTTTTTGGTAATCACGTTCTCTTCATATTGCGACTTATTCAGAATATCCTCGATAATCGCACCGAGCTGCACCTCGCCATAGATTCCACGCGTTTTCACGCCTTCCATTACTTTCTTTAAATCTCCCACGCCGGTCGCCAAATTCTTCATTTCGCCTAAACCCTGATACACCTGCGTCAGCTGAGTAGAAATCGACTTAAAGCTTTCATTAAATCTCTTTTCCACAGACGCCTTCAGCTTCTCGTCTACCGTCTCACGCATCTCTTCAAGCTTTTTTTCGTTGCCGGTGCGTAGTTGCTCGATACTTTTTGCATTGCTATTTTGCATTCGCTCCAGGTTCTCCGAGATTTCCTTTCGGTTTTCGCGAAAATTTCGATCGATAGCAGGGTTAATTTTTCCAACTTCTCCCTCTACCCGAATTAACCGTTCTTCCATAGCCTTAAAATCGGCTCGATTACTATTATCAGAGTTCTTTCGTAGCAACAAAACAATCGTTACAATTAACAAAACTATTATTATTCCCCCCATAATCATAAACGCTATTTCCATATTAGTATTATATCACACTAAGCTTTTTCGTCATCTTGTTTTGCGAGCATATAGGAAGCACCAACTCCTGACGCAACCGCTCCGAGACTTGCAATAATTAAACCGATGTTAGATGGCGCATCACCCGTTTGACTTACACCAAGAGGTTGACTATACCCAGCCGAAGCATCAGCATTGTAATTCGTCGTCGTAGGAGTTACGTCGTTTTCGTCGGATTCTTCAGACGAAGAATTGTTTGAACTATTTGACTGAATACTCATCATGTTGAGATTTGGCGAATTTTGTTGGTTACTTGGTGAATTACTTGGAGAATTCTGTTGCCCATTACCACCATTACCCCCACCATTTCCACTCGATACAATCATTGCCTGTTTGAAGGCTGCAATTCTCGCCTGTGCCCCAGTATCAGTAGTATCTTTGAGATACCAAGCCACGATTTCCGCAGTGGTCTGGAGATAACCCATCATGAAGAGGAACTTCTTATTATTGGTACTAGATTTCTGCGCATAGTAACGAGTTCTATCATTTAGACCAGACACCGAAGTAAGCTCATAATCGCGATAACGTTCCTCATCTGGTACACCAAGGAGACCTTCGAGAATATAAGCTACTGTACCAGTACGATCGGCACCTACACGGCAATGGAAGTAAACATTCTTAGAAGGAATATTATTCTGAGTATCGCCAATTACATCGTTCATAATGTCCGTCACAGCTTGACGTGCCATTGCATAGGTATCTTCATTATCAACTATCGTACCATAATCAAAGTTATAGTGAATCACTTCGTCATTAACATAATTACTTCCGCTAAATTGCACATCAGGACTGAGTTCTCCAGAGCCAGCCAAATCATACTCTTTATCAATACCAAGGTTCTGAAGCTCAGTGATATTCGAAGACGTAGTGTTGAGACGACCACCACGAACCAGCTTGCCATATTCAATCGTACCATCAACCGTACCATCTCCATCCGAATCCACTGGAAGACCACCTAAGTCTCTCACGTTCCAGACATTACCTACATCTAGTAGACGCCTATCGCTTGCGGATGATACAGCTGAAATCACACCATATACCGTACTATCACTTGAGTCTTCCCAATAGTAATCATGTCCAGGAATTAAGTTGTAAATTACGCCACTAGAGGATTTGGTATAGGTAAGTGCAGTGCCAATAACGGTATCATTCGCTACATCATATTCATAAACGTCCACACCAGTTGAAATACCAGTGTCATAAGACGAAGGTTTCGAACAGTTTACAGTATGGTTACCGCCCCAGTCAATTTGCGAATCTTCCTGCGGTACTGCCATACAGTTATTTGTTTCAAAATTGGTTTGCAAAGCACCTAAATACGTACTCTTCGCCACGCCCCAAGTTGAATTGTTAATTGGATCCGCTTCGTTAAAGGTCGTAATCGAAGGCGCATAGCCCTTTACGATTGTGTCATATCCAGTTACAGCCGCATTCGACACATCAAATGTTACAGGAGTTTTGCTTGAATTATACGACCATACAGCATGATAGGTTTGGCTTCCATTTGGCTGCGTGGAGGTCGTGACCGCATTGTCACTACTATCATACCAACCAACCAAGGTATAGTTAGTGCGCGATACCGTCGGGAACGAGCCAATCGTATCGCCAGGAGTAATATCGACAGACGCACTACCAGAAGTAATCTCCCCGCCATTCGGATTAAATTGAATTGTATAGGTACTAGGTGCCTGATAAGTACCAAGACGTACATACATATCCGTCAACTTGCCTACTAGTCCTCTCCATGGAGCATTACCACTATTCGCAGACGCGCCGAACCAAACCTCAGTGTCAAATCGAGTGCTAAAGCCGCTAAGATCCCACCATTCAGTCAATGCTCCGCCATTCAAAGCATAATATAGTTTATTATTTTGCCTGACAATTCGGACATGATGTAGCGACTCAGGAGCGATAGTGATGCTATCACCGCCAATCGGACTATTGGTCGTACCTGCAAATTTTGCCGTTAGCTCAAAATTATTTTTGCCACTTTCTCTTCTAACTACAAACCCAGGATAACCTGTAGCTTCAAGTTTCGAATTAACTAGTGTAGCCTGAGACTGTGCTTGATCAGCAACATTATACTCAGTAATAGTAAAGCCAATTTCAAAATCCTTAGCATAGTTATTATCTGTCGAAGTGAATAGCTGAACATTCGTGTCGACATATCTAATATTCTTTGGTTGTGTACAATAAGTACCCGAAATATTTGATGTATTGTTAAAGGTGCACTCATTAATTTCCGACCACACAATCGGGAAGCTAGACGTGTCTTCAATCCATCTAGCATAGTAAGTGACATTACCATTCACTACAGTTTCTGGTGTCACCTCAGTATCATAAGTAGTATCCGTATACCAACCAAAGAATTTATTGTCGGCCTTAGTAGGATTCGTTGATGGATAGTCAGAGCCTAGCGCCGTATTCTGATCAACATGAGCATCGCTTACACTAGAGCCACCCATTGAATTAAAGGTCACAGTATACCGAGGCGCTACGTACTTCTCAATCAAATCATATGGCACTACAATGGCTGGACGAACCATATTATTACTACCACTTGGGTTAGACACAGTAACAACATGACGGTTACCACTACCAGCATGAATTCGGTAGTAGGTATTACCAACCGGATTAATCCACAGCGCCGAACGACCACCACTGTCATAAGCAGAGTGTTCCATCAAGAAATCACAAGCGTTCAGAGGTTCACCACTACCAGTGACAGTAATGCCCCCACAAGCCGAAACAACATCATCATAATCCATAAATCTCGCCGCTTTACCGGTTGCTTGTTCAATTAGGCCAGGGTGGTCCCACTCACCAGCGGCATTACTTGGAAGTTGCGCCAGAGCATTTGTATAATTATAATTATTGTCACTACTAGTGCCAGGAGCCCAATCTCCACTATAATAACTATTCCAAGCGACGAGTACAGCATTATTGCTACCATCCTGACCTAGATAATAGAACCGCTCATTTGTGGCATTGTAATTATCATCGTCGTTTACGTCGCAATCATAAGCATCACCTGGTTGTGGAGTAGTGTTCGAGGCAATTTGCCCATAATAACCACTTGGACTAGTATGGAGTGACCCAGCCACTGCCAATCTACATACCGTCGCGATTGTTTGTGCAGGAGTTATTGTAATGGCGACATCTTTAGTCGCGCCCGAAGTAGCACCAGTCATCCGAACCGTAGTTGTTCCCTCCGCCACACCGGTCACGATGCCAGTGGATGAATCAACCGTAGCTATTGAAGTATCAAGTGAAGAGAAGCTATACCCTTCAAGTTCTGCCGAGTTGGTCACTACAATCGTTTCAGTATCACCCTCTTCTATCGACAGGCTATTATTACCAAGTGTAGCCAACGCTACAGTCTTCTTCCATTGCGCATGATAAGTCGTGGTGCTACTCGGTACAGTACTGCTAGATATTTGTGTACCACCAGTCTCAGCTGTAAACCAACCCTGGAAAAGATGATTGGTATAAGTAGGATCACTTACTGGATATACATCAGTCAAATCATCACCAGCATCGATTGTCTCATCCCAAGAAGAAGTTTCATTGTGCGGATTGAAGGTAATGGTATAAGTCGCAGGCACAGAAGCCGTCACAGTTACACTAATTGTCTTTGTAGCACCAGATGTCGTACCGACCATATTAATTGTAGTAGTACCAGTCGAAACCGCAGTAATTACTCCAGTCGACGAATCAACAGTTGCTACGGAAGTGTCAAGAGAGGTAAATGTATATGGCTCTAGGTCAGCAGAATTAGTCACACTAATCGTAGCAGTATTCCCTTCTTGAATCGAGAAACTATCACTCGCGAGCGTTGCGAGCACCACGGTCTTCTTCCACTGCGCATGATACTCCGTATCGCCACTCGGTACTGTGCTACTGGATATTTGTGTACCACCAGAAGCCGCCGTGAACCAGCCTTGGAATAGATGATTAGTATAAGTGGGATCACTCGCAGGATAGACATCGGTGAGATCGTCTCCGACGTCAATCGTCCCAGTCGAAGAAGCAGTTTCATTATGTGGATTAAAGGTAATGTTATAAGCCGAAGGAGTGTATGGCTCTATATACTGAGTCGGCACATCGATGGTTGGACGCGCCGCATTTGCAGAAGTTGAACCATGGGTTAGCTGACGAGATCTAGTTTGAATCCTGTTATTAAAGTTAGGTTGTTTTTCAAGCCAAATCCCATCCGTCGCATTAGCAGTCGCAAAATTCGATTGTTCAAACAAATACGTGCTCTCACTATCAGAAGGAGTTATATGATTATTGCCACCGGTATAAAGACCATTCGAAATTTCAGGATAAGTCATGAATCGAGCGGCTTTGCCAGCATAATCACCAGAAGTATAAGTTACCAAATTCGGGTTATCCCATACTGGAACAGTAGGATTATTAGCATCCAATTCATAATTCGGAAGCAATGCTATAGCATCGTTATAACCAACACTTGCGTTATTTGCCATATTCTTGTAGTAGATAAGCTTAGCGTTGCCATTTTCGGAACCGAAATAGTAGAATCTTTCCGTATCAGGATCATATGTACCATCAAAGTCTACGTCGCAATCATATGCGGCACCAGCAGACACAGGCGAAGAATCACTTATTAAATAACCATATTCAATCGTGCTCGTCCCCCAGCTGGCACCCTTACAACCATTTGAACCAGATTGTGCGCACTGCTCGCTATGACGTGAAGTAGCAATCTTACATACATAGACGGTCTGCGTCCAATAAGCATAGTATTGAGTAGGAGTTGAGGAAGTAAACACCGTAGAAGTAGTTAGCTGTGTACCAGTACCATTCGTACCAGTATACCACCCCTCAAGTGTATAGCCTGATTTCGTTGGCTCCGGCAAAGAGCTAAACGATCCGCCATCGGCTACATTTTCTTGAAAAGTCGCTGGCAAACCACCGTCCGAATCGAAGTCAACCGCAATAACACTTCCTACAGTCACATTTATCGTACGCGTATCACCAGTCTTCGTACCAGTCATCGTAATAGTAGCCGTACCATTAGTTACACCCGTAATCACACCAGCAGGGCTCACAGTAGCCACATTCGAATCACTCGACGACAAAGTATAAGGCTCAATATCGGAAGCATTGGTAATCGTAATAGTCTCAGTCCCATTTATAGCCAAACCCACACTAGTATTAGTAATTTGAGCATCAGCCACTGACTTATACCAATGCGCATAGTAGGCCGTAGTCGCATCTGGCACAGTAGACGCCGAAACTTGTTGTCCACCGCTCGACGCAGTCCACCAACCATCAAAGAACCACCCGCTATTGGTTACCTCGGGCAACTCACCCAATGCATCGCCATCCAAAATCAAATGAGTAGTAGTAGCCGGGGTTCCGCCATTTCCATCAAATGTAATCGTATGAAGCCTATTAGTCGGTATATCTCCTAGCTTAATATACATATTGCTAAGTTCACCCGTAATGAAACGCTTTGCAGCTGTACAGTTCTCAGTGCAGTTCACGTTATCTGGATAAGCCCCAAACCAAGCCGTAAGACCAAACTGCTGATTAAAGGGAGTGTAATCCTGAAGCTGAACCAATGGCCCATTATCAATACTAGTGTAAATAATGCCATCAATTCTAAAAATCCGCACATCCGTACCATTGTAAGCGGTAGCATATGGAGTTTTGGTGACAATCTTATCTTCTGCGTGATCAGTCGGTGCACCATAAGTTGACTTTATTTCAAAAGTTTTACTAGTAGTGATACGCACAACCAGACCAGGAGACTTCCCACCATAAGGGCTAGCAGTCACAGCTGATGATAATTTATCATTAAATATAGTCGCCTGAGACTCTAGTTGACCACCAGGGTTAAAAGAATCAAGTGTAAAATGCACCTCATAATCTTTTTGATAATTATCATTACTATAAAGCGCTATACCCGTATCTATATAATCATCACCAGCATATTCAGTACACTCGGAGCCCGAAACATCACCATCGTATGTGGCCGGATTCGAACCAGTTTGAGTCGAAGTAAATACACATTTCCCCATCTGGCTCCAGACGGTCGGAAATGGATCAGTAATCCAGATAGCATAAAGTGTAATATTGGCACCATCAGCCGTCTGGTCAATTGGATAATCGGCCCCTGCAGCATAAGTTGTACCCGTACATTCATCATTTTGAGTTGTTTGATCACGGGTCGGCCTCACATCACACCATCCGCCAAAAGTCTTATCGGCTAGAGTCGGAATAGCACTACTAAGCGTACCATAGCTGTCCGCTACTGGTGTGCCACCATCAATTTCTAATGCCTGGGGGTTAGGCGAAGGCATACTGCCTGCCGTATTTGAAGCATTGTCGTCGTAAGTAATATTATAAACAATCGAGTTAGCTATCGCCGTCAAAACATATGTCCCCTGATAAGTGCCAGCTGGCATGGTATCATCAACTTTTACACCAAAAGAAAGCGTGTAAGTATTAGCTACGCTATTTGCGGCAGAAGTCTTATCGAGAATTAAGCCCTGTCCGGAAGGCGCAGGTAAATAATCTGTATTGCTTACTAAGGTATCTACACCTCCGCTGCTCGAAATGTATTGAGAAGGCTTAAACCCCCATTTATTTGTGTAGGCAGAATTTGTTGAAAAAGTTTGACCGGAAATAGCAGAAGAAATAGATTCGATTTCATCATCGTTTTCACTAACTAAGCTAGTACCACTACCGGTATTTACTGACAAAACATACCCAGTAAAATTATCCGTCGTAACTGAAACAACAGCATTTCCAGAATTTGCAAAAGTTCCACCAGGCGCACCAAGCAACGAAACGGACAGACTTCCAGAAGAAATGCTTAAGGAAATAGTGCTCTCTGTTGCAGTTGCAAACACGGAATTGGAGCAAAAACCTAAAGCACAAAGAATGCTCAAACAAAACAAGCAAATAGTAGAACGAAATCTCCTATTCTCTCGCATAGCATCCTCGCAGAACATTACTCTCTAAATACACTATTTTTCACTCCACATTTATATATAACCATTATAGTTCACATGATTTCATTATGCAAGTGCTAATTTACGAATAGTTTTGTTTTTTTATACAAATAAAGTATGGTATAATATTTACATGCCGTGATAGCTCAGTTGGTAGAGCAGCCGCCTTGTAAGCGGCAGGTCGCCAGTTCAAGCCTGGCTCACGGCTCCATCAAAAAATAGCCCCGTAGGGCTAATTTTTGTTGCGATTTTTTAATAGTTCTCCGCTTTTATTTCAAAATAAGCTTGCGGATGCGCACACACCGGACAAATTTCTGGGGCAGTTTTCCCTACTACAATATGCCCGCAGTTTCGACACACCCAAATCGCGTCACCATCACGCGAAAATACTTTCTTTTCTTTCACGTTTGAAAGCAACTTGCGATATCTCTCTTCGTGTGACTTTTCGATTTTTGCCACCTCCTCAAATTTTTCCGCCAACTCATCAAATCCTTCTTCGCGCGCAGTTTTGGCAAATTCAGCATACATGTCAGTCCATTCATAATTTTCACCCTCGGCCGCCGCCTCTAGATTAGTCTCTGTGTCTTCTACGGCGCCACCATGAAGCTCCTTGTACCAAATCTTTGCGTGCTCTTTTTCGTTATCCGCAGTCTCTAAAAAAATCGCTGCAATCTGTTCAAATCCATCTTTTTTTGCTTTAGAGGCAAAGTAGGTATACTTGTTGCGAGCTTGACTTTCTCCGGCAAAAGCCGTTTCCAAGTTTTTCTCGGTCTTGGTTCCGCTATATTTAGTTTTCATTTCTACTCCTTTCTTTTATATACACGTATAACCACCATCAACAGGCATGATTAGTCCGGTCACATACGACGCTTCCTTTGAAGCTAAGAAAACCACAGCCGCATCCAGTTCGCCAGGTTTACCATATCTTTCCATTGGCACATGAGTTTTAGCGAATTGCTGGAACCGCTCAGTATCCAAAACCGCTTTTGTTAACTCAGTTTCAAAATAACCTGGACAAATCGCATTACAAGTAATCCCATCAAGTGCCAGCTCGGCGGCTACGGCCCGAGTAAAATTCACCACCGCGCCCTTCGACGCGTGATAAGCTACAGTATGTATTTCGGTATTACCCACCAATCCATACATCGAAGCGATATTAATAATACGCCCATACTTGTGTTTTTTCATCACATTCGCAAAAGCTCTAGTCATCTTAAACACACTTGTCTCGTCCGTCGCAATAGTAAAATCCCATTCCTCATCAGTCATCTCTAAAACGCCCTTATCTTTGGAAGAACCGGCGCAATTCAGCAAGATATCAACCCTACCAAATTCTTTCTCAACTTTCTCAGCAACATCGTTGATGTTATTGGAATCTGTCACGTCGCATTTGTACGCCACGACTTTTTTTGCACCAGCTTTTTCGAGCTTTGGTTTAAACTCCTCCAATCTTTCTTTTCGTCGTGCCAAAATCACGAGACTAGCTCCCTGCTTTGCTAATGCCAAAGCCATTTGTTGACCAAGTCCCGACGATGCTCCAGACACAACAGCAACTTGACCTTTCAAATCAAACATATTTACTCCTTTCTTTCTTACTATTATAACAATAAATATGCTAAAATAAAACCATGGAAAAATCGCGCAGTAAAACTATAGTGCAATCCGGCTATATTTTTATTGCGATAAATTTTTTACTAGCAGTATTCAACATTATCGTGGGGCTATTGTCCAACTCCATTGCTATAATTTCCGATGCTATCCACAGCTTAACTGATTCCGTTTCAGGATTAATCATCATCGTCTGCGAAAAGTTAGCTAGCCACCATAAACTTTCAAACCATAGAGCAAAGATCGAACGAATATCCACCATTATCATTGCCATCGTCATCATCGCAGTAGGTTTACATATAATTATTGAATCTATCGAAAAAATCTTCGTTCCAGAAGAAGTAGAGTACTCTATTCCAACCATCATCGTTTTAGTAGCTTCGATTGCGACCAAATATCTCCTCGCGGCATATCTCAAAAGCACCGGCACAAAAGTCAATTCCAAAGTTCTCATCGCGTCCAGCGCAGAAACTATGAATGATACCTGGATATCTATTGCGGTATTGCTGTCGGCCGTCATTTATCTAATTTTCCACATCGATATAGAAGCCTATATCAGCATCATTATCGCCATAGTAATCATCAAAATAGGACTCGAATTCATTTTTCCACACATCTCTCGTCATCATCACCATCACCTCGAAAAAAATCGAGAGCATAATCTAGACCACAAATCTTGCAAAAATTAATAAAATATGCTATAATATAACAAAGCACATTAAAAAGGGGGTGTTGAAAGATGTTTTACAGCAATATCAGATTGCATCCGAAACTCAAAGACGGCAAATATGGAGTTTATTTCCGGAATTGCTACAACGAAACAGATGGAATCTTTTTACCAGTCAGCACGGATTTGAAAGTCGAGTTTGGTGGCTTCAAAAGCGACCTGAGCGTCAGAATATTTGATGATATTCCTGCCATTCTGCCAGAAAGAAATAACAGTCTGTTTCTGCTTCTGTCGACGGTGCACGACCCGAATTCAATCGGCGCAGGTGTACTAGGATATCTCGGGACACAAAACATCGATTTCGTCTGTCGCCCGTACATTCGCAAATATGGAGCTGAAAAGTTCTATATCATCAGAGCAAATGAAAACAACGTCTTCAGAGTAACCTGGGGAGACGGAGATGGACGGAGTAACCAAACCTTCTATTTCGTCAAAAATAAGAAAGTCATAGTTATTCAGCAGTACGAAAACGTACAAAGGATGATGCGGGAAATGGATCTACAACTACCCGTACACAAAAGAACTGGACTACGCTACGATTTTAACGAATGGAGGTACGTCTAAGGCTCCTTTGGGGGCCTTTTTTCTTGGCAAAAAAATGGAGCCGCGAACCGGGTTTGAACCGGTGACCTCATGCGCTACGCGCATGGATGCGCTGACTAAAACTTTACTTGCGCTTACGCGCTCGTACAAGCAACTGAGCTATCGCGGCATAAAAAAATGGAGCCGCGAACCGGGTTTGAACCGGTGACCTCATCCTTACCATGGATGCGCTCTACCAACTGAGCTATCGCGGCATAGAATATATTATAGCATATATAAAAAATAAATGGAAATAAAATGGTAGGACTCGCTTCGAGCGAAGCGAGAACCGAGTCCTGCTTTTTAATGCAAGTCCGAAGGACTTGGTGCAGAATTGTAAACGAAGTTAGAACCTTGATAGAAAAGGATTTGACCTCTGGTGAAAAGGTCTGGTTCGTTTATAACAGATATACTTTAGACATCAAAAATTGAGGGCTTGGCCTTTTGCTCTTCGACAAAAGGTCGCCCTCATTATTTCAAATATATCACGCTTACTTATTAAAATCAAGTAGCTCTTGTTCTTTAGTGATAATTTTAAGACTTTTAACCCTGCGTGAGGTTTTGAATAATTTTTCTAAAGATGCTTTTGACTCATTAGTAGGAATTTTAGTGCGTCTTAAGTCTATGATGATATTATCTGATTGTTTAGCTGCGCGTTTAAAAGCATGCTCTACGGTAACGCGACTTTTACCTTGCGGACTTTTCATCTCCCAGGCTTTTCCGTCCATCATAAAATCTGGAGTTTTGGCTTTTGGCGTATTTGATGGTGGAATTAACTCAACATTAAAACCAAGATTAGTAAAAAATACAATTGTATCATTTTCGTGTTTTTCTAGACTAACGCCATTCGGAATAATTTTCCCAATTTTCATGATTCCATTCTATCATATTCTCTAGAACAATGTAATAGAGTGAAACAAGGCGCCTTATGGAGCTAACAACGCTCTCCTTTTTTGACAATATATAATTTTTGTGTTAAATTAAGAATAATCGTTGTGCTGTACAAGATTCTGGGCGAATGAACCCTCCAGAATGCCACTAATTCTAGATTATGGGTTAGCACAGGAGAATAATTACGGCACATTGTAGAGCAGAAATGCCTCCCTGGCAAGCTAATAATTCCGGAAATATTAGTAGATGGTGGAGATGGCCCCACCCAATGCGTCTCGTAATTGTTTAATAATATAAAAAATGGGCTTGAGGGCCTATTTTTTATAGTGCTGGAGGTAGGACACTTGTTTTGCGCTAAAGCGCAAAACAATACGCCGGGCGTCGTCTCGGAAAATCTAAAATACATTTTAGATTTTCACTCGCCTCCTACGGCGTCCGAACCTACGGTTCTCGCCCTACCCCCAAAACCAAAAAAATTCGAAGTTGAAAGGCGCCAGATTGGTGTTTTCTTCGTGTGAAGCGCGATTATTGATCGAGCGAACACGAAAAAACGCCGAGATGGCGCCTTTCAATTCGAATTTTGGTGCTGGAGGTAGGACTCGAACCTACGAAGCCCGAAGGCGAGAGATTTACAGTCTCTTGTCATTGCCACTAGACGACTCCAGCGTACTAGTATTATATCATAAATGAATCCAAAAAATCAACGATTATATACGTTTTCGTCCCACATGAGGTTTAATAATCTTCGCTGGAGTTTTACGAACGCGCGCAACGGGTTTTTTAGCCGCGGTTTTTGGAGTATTAGAGGTATTAGCGGCTTTGGTAATTTTAGACGTCTTTGATATCTTATGGGTCCTGACAGCTTTACGTTTTTTAGCCTCATTATCCCTAATAATCTGCTCTTCAATCCGCGCCGTTGTTGCTGTAGCGGCCTCAGTATCACCGGACTCCTCATAAATCGCCAAAATCTGTCGCAGCGTCGTCACCTTCGGATCCAACTCATAAGCATTTTCCAAAGACTCTATCGCTTTCTTCGTTCGACCCAGCTTCTCTTCTGCCTTAGCTAGAGCAATATAGCGCGCCGGCACATCGCCCTCCATCGCAATCGCCTGGTTAAACGCCATTGCCGCTTTCTCATAAGCCCCAGTCTCCAAATAAATCAACCCAGCATTGTGAATAGAAGCTGGATTATTGTCAAGCGACTGCGCAATCTCAAAACACTCCACCGCCTCGTCATACTTCTGACCCTTAGCATATAAGATCCCCAATCTGTTATATGCCGCAGCATTCTTCTCATCGAATTTCAAAATCGTCAGCAATGCCTTCTCGGCACGAAAAGGCTTGCGCTCTTTCATCGAAGTCTGAGCAATTTGCCAGAGTTTTTTCATCTGAGCAGTGTATTTTGGCGATTTCACCTCCTCTTTTTTCTTGCGAATCTCAAGAGGAAAGAAAAATGTAAGGTAGATTACAAACACCAAAATCACAAAAATACCTAACATAACCCTATTTTAGCACAAATCCGCCACCAAGTGTAGTTTAATATGACCATTTTTGGCAATATTCTCATAAGCTTCTATCAACTTCGTGGTTTTGTCCAAAAATACAGTTTTATGAGTCAAAAAGTATGATTTATAAGCCATCTCTACGGCCACACTTAAAATATCCAGCACATATTGCCTCACGTTGTCGCGTTTTTTAGTAATTTTTTCCGCTAAACCCACCAAATCCACATTTCGCGCCACCAATAACTCCTTTGCTAAGCCTTTTACCTTCGCGTCTGCCTCAATCGACGCATCCACTCGCCAATCCCGCTTCAAAATATACACCGCCGATCTACTCACCACTGTCGGAATTAGCATTGACGGCCGACTAGTCACTAGCATAAAATGTACTTTTTCCCTGGGTTCTTCCAAAGTCTTGAGTAAAGCGTTTGTTGCTTCAGGATTCATCAGCTCCGCTGGCCGAATCAACACAAACAAATCATCAGTTTGTTTCAAATTTAGCTTCAAAAGTAGATTCCTGACTTGCTCAATCGTAATCGTCGCCTTCCCCTCCGGCTCCAGAATAATCGCATTAGGAATTTTAATCTCACAACTATCTGGCACCACAAAAATCGCCGTCCCAGTTTTTTTTGCAATACTAACTACCTCGCAAGTATCATCAAAAAACATCGCCAAATTCCTTCGGCAAATCCGTCTCAAAAGTCACCCTTTTGCCACCAGGAAGAGTTATTTCTAGAGCCTTCGCATGCAAGAACAATCTACCAGCCTTTTCATTGCCATATACCACGTCCCCGACAATCGGATGCCCCAAATACTTCATATGCACGCGCAACTGATGAGTCCGTCCTGATACAGGTCTGAGCTCCACCAAAGCATGTTTATCGTCAGATTTTAACACCTTGTAGTATGTCACCGCTTCCTTGCCACTAGCATCCACCCGAAACGTCGTCGGTCTCTTCAAATCCCGACTAATCGGCAAATCTATCTTCGCTTCCTGGAGTTTTGGCACGCCCTCCACTATTGCATAATAAGTCTTATGCACTGTTCTATTCTGAAACTGCTTTTTGAGAAACTTTTGCACCTCTTCGTTTTTTGCTAAAATCACTACACCGCTAGTGTCACGGTCCAATCTATGCGCAATCAACCCAAAATCTGCTAAAGTCCGCTCCGGACAATACTCACCCTTAGCTTCGCTGAGAAGTCCAGATGGTTTATTCATTACGATTACATTTTCATCTTCATAAATCACTTCTGGCTTCACGTCGGCATTTTTAAGCTCCTCTGGCACATTCAAGCCAATCTTTACACCTCTTTCAATCTTTTGGTTAGCTTTCAGAGCCGGCACGCCATCCACCGTGACGAATCCTGACTCAATAAATCTCTGCAAAGTCGAACGATTATAGCTCTTATAAATCTCCTTCATCAGATGGTCTAATCGCATTTTTTCGGGCTTTTCTGGCGCGCTCTGAATCTCAACGTCGCCATTAATTACCCGCGACATCTCCGGTTTACTAAACTTTTTCCCTGTCCTAATCATACCAAAATTATATCATATCTTGACAAACAAGACAGTTATGTTAAAATATTATTAATGGTGGAGCACTTTAAAAGGAGGTGAATTCTATGAATTTTTCAGAAAATGATATAGTTGAAATGCAAACTATTCGCAATCATTACGATTGGTCAAAACCTAATGACACCGAAAAGATGTTTACATTTATTCGAGGATTCTGTAGCGACAAGTATAATCCCAAACCCGAAACCATGCGTGCTCTGGGCTATGCCCGGAGAAAGCACCTCAACCAAACTCGCAAAAACGGAGACGCTTACATTATTCATCCTTTATCTATGGCCTGTTTCGCTATTGGGCTAGGTCTGACTGATGATGAATTAATAGCGGTCATCCTCTTGCATGATATTTGCGAAGACACCGATACCAATGTCAAAGATTTACCTGTTAACGAAACTGTCAGACACGGCGTCAAATACATGACCATCAAAGAATTGCCGGGCGAAGAAAAAACCGAAACCAAAAGACGATACTTCTGGTCTTTGCTCGAAGATAAAAACGCTTTACTATGCAAAGCCATTGACCGATATTCGAACCTTAGCACCATGGTAGGAGTATTTGATATCGAACGAATCAAACGCAATATCCGCGAAACTGACGAGCTCTTAATGCCAGTCCTAAAAGAAGCCAAAGAAGTATACCCAGAATTGTCAAACGAACTATATGTTCTTCGAAATATCCTCAGAAATCTTTATGGCAATCTCGCTATCGTCTTCGGTTTGAACATTTACAGGGGCAAAATCAGCAACGAAAAATTAGATGAATTAGTCGACAATTACACCCAAAAAATATCCACCTCCACCAACGAAACCCCAGTTTAAAGGCTGGGGTTTTATCTTAACCCCACAGCTTTTTGTACCTCGAGGAGCTTTGCGCTTGCTACATGGTTAGCATATTCTTCGCCATCTTCAAACAATTCATAAATACTCTCGTCTCGGATCCTACTAAGTCTCGCTTGGAAGTCCGTCAGCATCCTAGTCACATCCTCTGCGACCTTTTTCTTGAGTTCTCCGTATCTAGTCTCTCCCGCCCAAGTCATAATCACATCTTGCAAAGGCGTATCAGTTACGAGCGCCTCAATCTGTAACAAATTCGATATCCCCGGCTGATTGAACATGTCAAATTTGACTTTAGCTAGCGAATCGGTCGTCGCACTCATTATTTTCTTGCCAGCTTTTGCTGGGTCATCATCTAACATAATCTTAGAGTTTTCTGCAAGAGTAGACTTACTCATCTTCTTCTCCGGATTTAACAAATCACGAATCCTTACGCCGTCCGATATCCCCATAAATTTCACCTGCTCTGCGGTCTTTACAGGCACCACAAAAACCTCACCATATTTATTATTAAAGCGCGTAGCTAAATTGCGCGTCAACTCAATATGCTGGAACTGATCTTCACCAATTGGTACGTACTCCGCTGAATAGAGCAAAATATCCGCCGCCATCAACACTGGATAATCAAAAATTCCTACATTGCAAGAATCTCTACCCTCGCTTTTCTCCTTAAACTGCGTCATCCGACTAGCCTCGCCCATCAATGCCACACAATTCAAAATCCAACAAAGCTCTGAATGTGCCGGCACATATGACTGGCGATAAATATGTACATTTTCATTTAATTCTAGCCCCGCCGCCAAATAATACTTGATAGTCCGAAGAATGTTTTTTTGCAAATCCCCATCAATCTCCGCAATAATCGAATGCAAATCTGGCACAAAAATATTCACATTCATTTCGTTTGAATGTTTATTCGCCAGGCGCACCATCGGCAACAACGCCCCCAAATAATTGCCAAGTGTAAGTTCGGAATTCGCCCGAATTCCCGTAAGTATCGTCTTCATATCTAAATTTTACCATACAAATCCCATTTTAACAAAAATGGTGGAGCGTGCGAGACTCGAACTCGCCACCTCAGCTATGCCATAGCTGCGCTCTACCAGATGAGCTAACGCCCCACTACCCATATTTTATCATAAAATCGGGCAAAAAACTATATTTTATTTGCAAATAACATCAAACGATGTGTGGCGTCACCATTACCTAGAGACGTACCAGCACAAGTTACCACAATCGCATCATACCCCCACGCACGATTAGCGAGGCTTGCCATCGAATAAACTTGACCATCGAGAGACAAATGCGTAGCAGAATACTTTTCGAAAGTATGTTGTTCCATCACCCGATATCTAGTCGTCACACCATTCTCGGTCACGCTAAATTCACCAGCCGATCCAATCCCTGCAAACACCCCAGCCGAATTATGCCCATAAAACATCTTGTTATACCGATTGACATGATTCCCTGCATTTACGGCCGGACTAGCAACGTCGACAAGTTCCAAATTTCTACCATTAATCGAAAAGCTGTTCGAGTAAACCGGCGCAGTCTGCACGGCAGGCTGAGCTACCGGACGAGTCATCGTCTCTACGCGCGGCGTAGATACCGCTTGAGTCACCACCGGCTGCACAGGCTCAATCACCTCCACCGGTTTAACTTCTATCACAGTTTCCACGTCGTCAAAATCAGGTAGCTTCTTCAAATCAAAGTCGTCCGCCATCAAAACCTCAGGCGTCCAAAGAAGCGTCATCAAAGCAGAAATAGTAAACAAAAAAAGGCTCTTCGCCATAATAACTCCCATTCTGACCAATTTATGACCTAATTATAGCACACTTTGGCATATTTGTCAAGATGTGGTACAATAATAACAGATATGGGGATCGTACATTAATAGGGAGGTGAATTCTTTTGGAACGAGAAGAAATCAAATCATTATACACGTCTATCATGATGAAGGAAAAGAAGGCCGTTCAAGCAATCTGGTGTCGTCCTATCTATCAAGCAGATGAGATTTTCAATACCGCTACAAGACTTTTAGAGATTGCCAAATTGTCACTGCTTTCCCGCTCCTTCAACCAGAATTATCACTTATCGAGCGCGAATATCGCATACGAATCAGTTGCCGCGCACACTAATCTCATGTCGGCTTTGGTCGACTACGCCATTAGCTACGAGTGCGACAACTGTATTCCTATCGAAGAAAACTATAGTTTTAGTTATCGCGAAATCATGGAGGCAGTACGCCGCCACGATCTACCCGAAAACGAAATCGGCGACATCCCAGACGATGGTCGTCGAGATGATACAGCCAAAGCTATAGATGAGCAAGAATACTGGTACAAATACAGCTTCATGTCTCCACCGCGCGATTTACTATTCGAAACGCACGTTAATTCGATTCTCAGCTTCATGAACAAACGTGCCACTACTATCGGTCGTTTGCTTCACGTTGCAGACAAAGCCTCAGCGATTATAGCGACTTTGCGATATGATCTGGATGGCTACCCGCCAGTCAAGACTTTCGACGACAAAGACATATCCGAAATCGATCGCATCGCCATGAAGCTTTGCGACAATCAAGAGGACGGAATGTGCAAAGCCAGCGAAATGTGGAGCATTGGTTATTTCAATATCCGAGAAACTACCAAATACGACGATTATGGTTTTGTCACCGGTGTTCTCGTCATGGCTACGCTCATTGCCAATGGCAGATGGTACGAGTGGCGCAACAGAAATTACAAAAACATCCCCCATATCTAACCCCCTTTCAGCCCCGGCTTTTATGCCGGGGCCTTTTAATGTGTGATATAATAATGAAAACGGAGGTCAAATGAATCAGTTCGACAAACAATACATAGATCTGTGCAAGCGCATCTTAGCCCATGGCGAACACATCACCAATTATGCCAAAAAAGACGCTCGCAAGAGTTCTGCCACCACTGCCATTCCAGACCACACCGCTCAGGCTTCCTCCTCCGCCTCCACTATCAGATTACCGCACCAAATCATGCAATTCGACCTGTCCGCCGAATTCCCCATCCTTACTTCCAAAAAGGTCGGCTTCAAATCCGCCATCCTTGAAATCCTCTGGATCTACCAGGTTGCATCAAACGACGTCCGCTGGCTCCAAGCGCGTAATGTCAAAATTTGGAACGAATGGGAAGCTTCAAAGTCCGGCGAATACCAAGGCAGAAACCTCAACCAAATCTTCCACGAACGCCATCCAGATTTACCCGCCGAAGATTTTGCCCATACTATCGGCACCGCATATGGCTGGATTGTTAGTCACTATCATCTCATCGAAAACCTCATCGAAACCCTCAAAAAATCGCCCGGAAACCGCCGCATGGTGCTCTCTCTTTGGCAAAACGAATGGCTAGAGACCGCCGTCTTACCTTCTTGTGTCTGGAACACCCAATGGAACCTCATCGACGGCAAGCTCAACCTCCTCGTCACTTCCCGCTCCTCCGATGTGCCTCTGGGCCTACCTTTCAACGTTGTACAATATGCCACCCTCTGTCACCTCATCGCACACTCCGTCGGCGCGAAACCCGGTCAGCTCACTTTCATCACCAACGACGCCCATATCTACGAAAACCAAATCGATGGCATCCGCGAGCAAATCTCCCGCTATGAATCCGCCGTTAAAGATGGCACTCTACCCAAGCCCCCAACCCTCTGGCTCAATCCCAGAATCAAGGATTTTTACAAATTTGACAACTCCCGCGCGCTAAAAGATATAAGATTGGAGGGCTATGAACATCTCGGTGTCATCAAAATGCCAGTTACAGAATAAACAAAAAGTCCAACATGGACGGGTGACGACTTTTCAGGGGGACCCCCGAACCAGCTGGATTCGGGGGAAAGAAAAGTCGGCAGGACCCGTCCAGGAGGTAATTTTATGTTTATTCTAATAGCTGCAATTGGCGAAAACCGCGGGATTGGTCATAACGGCGATCTGATTTTTCATATCAAGGATGATATGGACTTTTTCAAAGATACTACGAGTGGCCATACAGTCGTAATGGGCCGTCGCACTTGGGAAAGTTTGCCTGGAAAACTAAAAAACCGCAAAAACCTCGTCGTCACCCATCAAAATCTCGAAGGCCCAGACGAAATCATTCAAAATGTCGACGATTTTATCGCGCAGCACAAAGACACCACCGAGGAAATCTTCATCATCGGTGGCGCTTCTGTATACGAAAAATTCCTACCCTACGCCAAGACACTATACCTCACCGAAATCTCCGCTCCCTGCCCCAATGCCGACACTTTCTTCCCTGCGTTTGATAAGAACAAGTATACTAAAAAAATAATCAAGAAAGGTTCCGAGAATGGCTTAGATTATTCCATCATTAAGTACATTAAAAACTAAAACTATTAGAATTGTAAGCATTGAGCAAGCCCAAGAAAGTTTTTATGAAATTTAGGAAAATTTGACTCGCGAGCCCTGAAGAGAGCCGCGAGACGAGCAAATTTTCCGTTAAAAATTTTATAAAAACTTTCCTGGCGCGAAGTAAAGCGCGAACAATTCTAATAGTTTTAGATTAAAAAGGAGTAAATATGAAAGATTTAGTATTCAAATTAATCGATAATGAGATTAAGCGTCAAACCGAAGGGCTAGAGCTAATTCCTAGCGAAAATTACGTTTCTAAAGAGGTATTAGAGGCTATGGGTTCGGTCTTGACGAATAAGTATTCGGAGGGCTATCCCAGTTTCGAAGGTGTCCCAGGATGGACCGAGGATGAAATCTCCGAAAAAGTCCTCCCAAACTACCGTTATTACGGAGGTCAAACCAATGTCGATAGAATCGAACGCTTAGCTATCGATCGCGCCTGCAAACTCTTCCATGCCGACCATGCCAACGTCCAACCGCATTCTGGCGCCAACGCTAACGAAGCGGTCTATTTCTCTTGGCTAGAGCCCGGCGATAAGGTCCTCGCCATGAATCTCGGCCACGGCGGCCATCTTACCCACGGTTCTCCCGTAACTCGCAGCGCTCATATCTATGAATTCATCCCTTACGGCACCGACAAAACCGGCGATATCGACTACGATGAAATGGAAAAACTTGCCCTAGCAGAAGACATCAAACTTCTCCTCGTCGGCTATTCCGCCTTTATGAAAATCCCCGATTTTGAGCGTGTAGCCAAAATCCGCGAAAAAGCCGAGAAAAAATGGGGCCACGAAATCTTACTCATGGCAGACATGGCCCACGTCGCTGGCCTAATTGCTGCCGGTGTTCACCCAAATCCCCTAGATTATGGTTTTAACGTCATGACTACCACTACCCACAAAACTCTCCGCGGCCCACGTGGAGGCTTAATACTTACCAAGGGCAAAGTCAGCTCCCCGCTAAAAGCAGTTAAATCAAAATCTCTCGAAAGCATCCCTACCCTAATAGATAAAGCCGTCTTCCCTGGCACTCAGGGCGGTCCACTCGAGCACGTCATCGCTGCCAAAGCCGTCGCCTTTGGCGAAGCCTTAAAACCAGACTTCAAAACCTACGCCAAAAACATCGTCAAAAACGCCAAAAAACTCTCCGAGGAGCTCAAAAAACGCGACTTCGTCCTGCAAGGTGGTGGCACCGAAAACCATCTCATCCTGATTAATATCATGGAAAGTTTCGGCATCAATGGTAAAATGTACGAAAAGGCTCTCGATATGATTGGTCTAACATTAAACGCCAACGCTCTCCCGGGCGATACAGGTGGTGCTTTCAAACCCAACGGCGTCCGTCTTGGCACTCCCGCCATCACCACACGCGGCTTAGGTGAGAAAGAAATGGCAAAACTCGCCAGCTGGATGGAGCAAGTCGCCAAAATCTGCCAAAAAGCCAAAACAGAAGCTAAATTAAAAGATTACGAAAAAGAGCTCGACGAGCTCCATCAAGAAGTCACTGCAGTCGCCATCACCTTCCCTCTACCAACTGCCTAAGTTTTCTAACGTCGCAAAATACCAAAAACGCTATATTTAGTGTCTCAAATCAATTCCAAACACCATATCTAGCGTCTCCACCCCACCATATAATATATGTAGTTCCTGGATACTAGTATTTTGAGTTGCTAGGCGGTTTGTAGGATCTCAAATCAATTCAACCCTGTGTCTTTCAGGAATAAGCAAGGAGTAAGAAACGCCAATAACTAAAGTGAATCTAAGCGCCCAAAGATACTATACACCTAATGCTGACGCCTTCGTACTTACGGTTGGTATTGGCACCCGGGCTGACATACGTGCTATTCAGGTACAGCCTGTACGAACTGATGTTACTGCTTGTGGTAGACGACCAATAGTAGCCGATGCCGCCCCTATCATTCGCCGATGACGTATTGAAAAGGCCGGAGTAGAGGAAATTATTAGGGTAAGCTCTTAGTGAATTAGATACAGGGCCAGCTTCTGCTGCGCCTGTATAATATGGTCCAGTTTGGCTATCAAAGTTAGCTGGTGATATACCACCATTTAGACCAACTACTACTAAGTTCCAGAATTCATTATCATTATTGGAAGTAATCCTTGTTTTATCACCACCTTTTGGTAACCTCCAACCTTTAGGGCATAATGAAGTATTAGTTACTGAGCTATTTTTAGTATTACTATGAGTTAGGTCTGCTATAGCAGCATGCCAGGTGTAGTAGTTGCCGTAGGAATACATAGAATTACTATTGGTTGTTGGGCTACTGGCACGAGCAGAAGTATTAGTATTATTATAGCGTGGCATACGGTAACCTGGGTAATTACTTGTACTGATATTTATAGTATCATTACTGCCATCTGTACTATATAGACTATTAGCAGTAGTAGAGTCTGAGAAATTTGTATTTTCCGCATCAGCTAGACCAGAGAAGTTACCGTAGGTGGCAGAAGTGCCGTAACCTTGGGCTAGAGCACCAGTAGAGTTGTCACTATTAGTGTTTTCTAGGCGCATGTTTTCTATCATCCAACAGTTACCATCAGCAAGTTTGGCGATGGCGTAGGTTTCGTTGTCACGTTGGTCAGTAAGGGCTGTCACTGCACCGCTAGCTAAACTAGAACAACCAGTCCATCCTTGGAGACTACCAGTAGATTTAATCCAACGAGCGTAGAGCGATAAACCATTATTATTGCCAGAATAAGCACCTTCAGTGAATTCTATGTATTCTTGTGGGCCCAGAAAGCCGGTACCATCAGAATAATCAAAAGTCTTACTCCAACCAGCAAAACCATAACCTTCGCGCGAGAAGTTGGAAGCAAGAAGAACTGCAGATGTAGGAGAAACATCGTCAACAGTTCCAGACTCAGGTATTGTTTGGCAACCCATCGTACCTTCTACATTACTTCCATTCGGATAATAGCAGATTTGCCCTGCTTGAGTAGTCTCAGGATATAGTGGAGCATCTGCATCATTTGGGTATACCATAGTGTATTTAACTTTACCATTATAACTTCCAGCTGGTTGAGTACTAGTGACATATACAGCATAAGTAGATTGTAGATTGGCTCCAACTGTAACATCAGTTCCAGCTGTTCTAGTAGCTACTTTAGTATAAGTATCAGGAACTGCATGATAAGAATCAAAGTCTGATAGTATGGTAGGGGCATATGTTCCAGTTACACTATTTAGCTTCATTGCCCAGTTTGATGTGTTTCCATTCTGTGCTGTTCCGGTAGCTATATCATATGTTGGTGCTAGTGTTCCTCCTACTGTAGCTAGCATTTTATTATTACCATATTCTTGATTAGAATAACCAATCGCATAGATAGAAAAGCCATTAGCATCATTACATACAGCTTTGAGTGTAGTAGTACCAATATCAGCTACATAAGTTCCTGATTCTACATTAGCTGTATGTGGTGTATTAATGGTTCCGGTCATGGTACAAGCGACTGGAACAGAAAGAGTCACGTCGGCATTATAAGAATCATCGGCAGAAACCAAAGAACTAGCCAAGACAAACCCACAACAAAATGTAGCCACAACTAAACTAGCTACAATCATTCCAGATATTTGATGATGTCGCACATTACCTCTCATTTACATAACCATTATAACACAATAACAAAAAAGCAACAAAAACTTAATCATTTTCTTCTATAGAATAAAAGGATTATAATAGTTATATGCCAAAAAAAGAGTATTCAGTCATTGTGCCTAGAGAAGTATATCCAAAGCCAACTAGTCGAGAAATGACAGCGGCTTATATCTTGAATGGATACTTCAAATCGGATATAAAATTTATAACAAGAGGCAATAATAAAACTCCAGATTTTCAAATCAATGGACTGTACTGGGAGCTAAAAACACCCACAGGAAATGGAAAATATAATTTACAACACGCTCTAAGGAATGCAGCAAAACAATCAGAAAACATCATTATAGACGCCAGATTTTCAAAAATTCATATTAGTAGGATTAATAATGAACTCAAGTATCAGTTTAACCACTCAAAAAATATCAAACGGTTACTTCTGATAACAAAACAAAAGAAACTCATTGAATTTTCTAAATAAATACGTTATAATAAAAATATCGAAAGTCCGTCAGGCAACGCTGGATTGCGTAAGTCCGGGGCTTTCTTTTTATGTGGTGGAGCGTGCGGGAATACATAGTATTCCCGTGGCCGCTCCTAAGAAATAAAAATATGAGAGCAAGCTCTCATCTTTTTACTTCTGGTGGAGCGTGCGGGAATCAAACCCGCGACCTCAGCAATGCGAATGCTGCGCTCTATCAGCTGAGCTAACGCCCCATACAATTATTATAACACGCTAATAGCCAGAAGGTGACTTAAAACAATTTTTTGCAACATTTGGGATTACCCAGGTAAGAATTACAACAGTTACGGATGAGAATCTGATACTGAAATATCAGGGCGAATCCGCCTAATCTGTTGTAATTCTTACCATGGCGTAAGACCAACGTTGCAAAAAATGTTTTAAGTTACTACTGCGATTAACGTTTCGAGAACTGTTCGCGTCGGCGAGCCGATTTGAGACCGTACTTCTTGCGTTCCTTCTCCCTCGGATCGCGCGAAGTAAATCCAGCTTTCTTGAGCATTGGACGTAGGTCCGGTGCTTCAAGTACGAGAGCTTTCGAAATCGCAAGCTTAATCGCGTCGACTTGCCCAGCGAGACCACCACCTTTTACCAAGATAGTGATGTCATAATCCTTTTGCTTCCCCGCAAGCGCCAAAGGATCAGTAATCTCAGCTAGATAAGTCTTGTTGTGAGACAAGTATTCTAATGCTGGTTTGTCATTAATTGTAATCTCACCCTTACCCTTGTAGAGACGTGCAGTTGCCGTAGCAGACTTGCGGCGTCCCAAGCCATAGGTGTATTTCTTCGTAGCTACCATTATTTAATCTCCTTTGGATTCTGGGCCGCGTGAGTATGTTCAGCTCCAGCAAATACGCGAAGCCTCTTCAAACGCTCACTAGCCAACTTATTCTTTGGAAGCATCCCCTTAACTGCCTCGACTATTGCGCGAGACGGATCTTTTTCGATCACTTCCTTTAGGCTAAGCTCTTTGATCCCACCAGGATATCCGCTGTGGCGATAGTACTTTTTCTGTACCATCTTGTCACCAGTCACCACTACATCCTTTGCATTAATTACGATAACATAGTCACCATTATCAATATGAGGAGTGTAAGTAACTTTACTTTTACCCATTAATTTATCGGCAATGACGACAGCGAGTTTGCCAAGCGGCATGCTCGACGCATCAATCAAATACCATTCACGGCTAACTTCTGAACCTTTTTGACTATAAGTTTTCATTATTTAGCCTCCTTCTTTTCCGACTTTTTCACCGACTTCTTTTCAGGAGCTGGAGCTTCTTCGAAATTGATATCATCTACGAAACTAATCGTACCCATCTCAGAATTATCCCCCCTACGGAAACCAGCATGTTCGATTCGAAGATATCCAGAATCACGCTTAACCTGAGGCGCAATCACGTCGACAAGTAGATCAGCACATTCGATATCATTAAGGCGCGCAATAATAATCCGACGGTTGTGTAGGCCACCTTTACGAGCTTTCGAAATTAGCTTTTCCATATCGCGACGAATTTCCTTGGCACGAGCCAAAGTCGTAGTAATAGTTTGATATTTAATCAGAGAGCACATCAACCCACGCGTAAGTGCCAATCTCTGATCGGTCTTTCGGCCAAATTTTCGGCCTTTATAACTGTGGCGATGCATATTAAATATTTAACTCCGTTAACTTTTCTTTTACTTCGTCTAACGCCTTCTGCCCAAATCCTTTAAGATCCTTAAGATCGGTCTCCGACAAAGTCACGAGATCGCGAATCGTCCTAATATCATTATTGAGAAGTGCATTAGCGGTACGTGCAGACAAATCAAGCTCCTCGATTGGCAACATTAATCCAGAATCATCCTCGTCCGCATTAGAACCTGGCACTGGCGCCGAATCAACTTTGGTCGAACCAGCCAGAGCCGTATATTGATTAACCAATATCGCAGCTGCTTCTTCAAAAGCTTCTTTTGGTGTAATCGTACCATCGGTATCAACGGTAAGAGTCAATTGCTGTAAATTGGTATCCTGACCAACACGGGTATTCTCTACTTTGTAGCGAACCCTGAGTACCGGAGTAAATACCGCATCAACTGCAATCATATCCGAATGAATACGCTCAGCGCTAGCATGCTCGATAGTTAAATAACCGCGTCCAGTCTCAACCACAAAATGCATTTTGATGGTTTTCTTGGGATCATCAATGTGGCAAATGGTTTGATTTGGATTAGCCACCTCAACTTCTGCTGGCAATTTAATGTCACCAGCCACTACACGCTTATCACCATCCTTCTCGGACTGCTTTTCGCCCTTCATCTCAAGCGTTAATTCCACAGGCGCATCAGTATGCATCTTGAAACGAATATTCTTGAGATTTAGCATAATATCAACTACATCTTCGCGTACTCCAGGAATCGTAGCATACTCATGCGTAGTGCCTTCAATCGAAAAAGCAGTAATAGCAGCACCCTTAACGCTAGACAATAATACTCTACGCAGAGAATTCCCAAGCGTATTACCATACCCTAGATAGAGCGGCTTAATTACAAATTCAGCGCTAGTCTTGCTGAGTTCTTTGACTTCAGCCAATTTTGCTTCATGAATGTTTTTTGTAGTCATAATTCTCCTTAGCGTGAGTAATACTCAACGATTAATTGTTCATTTATACCAGCTTCCGCTTCTTCGCGCTTTGGAAGCCCAGTGATTTCAATTTTCATTTTCTTTCCGTCGACCTTCATCCATGAAAGTGGAGTAGCGTTAGCAGCTCCGATGATATTCGGAAGATTCTTGAAATACTCTGTCTTTGTTGATCTTGGACGTACTTCGAGAACATCACCCGGGTTGAGCCTAATCGATGGAATGTCGATTCGGCGACCGTTCAATAGAAAATGTCCATGAGAAACTAATTGTCTAGCTTGTCTACGAGTGAGGGCAAAACCTGCACGAAATACTGCATTATCAACTCTTCTTTCCAAGAATTCTAGCAATTTTTCACCAGTCAAACCTTCAGCTCTCACAGCCTCGCCCATTAGTTTAGCAAATTGTTTTTCCAGTAATCCATACATACGACGCACTTTTTGCTTTTCACGCAGCTGCGTGAGATACAAACTGCCACCTCTTGCACGCATATCACCGTGCTCGCCCGGAATACCAGACTTCTTTGCCATAATTTTGTGAGCCTTTGGCGCGAGCGCAAAACCTTCGCGACGGCTCTGTTTTACAATTGGAGAAACATCCCTAGCCATTATGGTTTCCTTTCTCCCTTCGGCCGCACACCACCGTGCTGGGTCGGGGTTACATCCGTAATACTGTCAATTTTAATACCTACCGTCGAAATCGCTCGAATCGCGGCATCGCGTCCCAAACCAATCCCCGATACGTACACATCAACCGAATTTAGAGCATGATTTTTCTTGGCTGTTTCGAGCGCCTTCTCGGCTGCAACACCAGCCGCAAAAGCTGTACCTTTCTTAGAACCACGAAAACCATTCGCACCAGCCGAAGATGCCGCAAGCACCCCGCCAGTTTTATCGGTTACGCTGACAATTGTATTGTTAAAGGTAGCTTGAATGTGCACCGCTCCTGCGTTGACAATTCTCTTACCTTTTTTTGCTTGTTTAGACTTTGAAGCCTTAGGCTCAGTCGAAACAACTTCGTTTTTAACTTCTTCTGCCATATTACTCCTTAAGTCTTACTTGCTGCCTTTGGTTGTGTACCACCGACCGCGATCGCCTTACCCTTACGTGTACGTGCATTCGTACGAGTACGCTGGCCGTTGACCGGTAATTTAGCCTTGTGGCGAACACCCTTGTAAGAATTGATGTCCTTTAAACGTTTAATATTGTTGCTCACGAGGCGCCGTAAATCACCTTCAACATGATATTTCGCAGAAATAATGTCGTTGATTTTTTGTTCGTCAGCCTCGGTGAGATCTTTCACCCGAGTGGTAGGCTCGATTTTAGCCTCCGCAAGGATTTTTTTGCTGGTCGTACGACCAATTCCATACACATAAGTCAGTGCAATCCACACTTGCTTATCCGACGGAATTACTACACTAGCTATTCTAGCCATATGTTTTAACCCTGCCTTTGCTTATTCTTAGGTTTTTTCTTGTTGATGACACGTAGCACACCCTTCCGGCGAACTATGATATCATCAGGTGAGATTTTCTTAACACTCGCACGTACTTTCATAGTGTTAAAATATCCTTTCCTGTTATGCCGTAATTTTACATCTTTTATTCCGTTCCCCGAAAAGAATTTCGGTTCGCAGTTTAATTTCGCAAATTACGACGGTTAATATTAATCTTTGAGTCTAAATGAAATACGACCCTTCGTTAAATCGTAGGGTGTTAACTCCACTTCAACCCTGTCACCCGGCACGAGACGAATGTAATTTTTTCGCATTTTCCCGCTCATATGGGCAACAATAATATGACCATTCTCGAGTTCAACCCGAAACTGGGTATTCGGCAATGCTTCAACAACAGTGCCTGTGAGCTTAATCACTTCCTTTTAACTAGCCATAAATTACTCTCCTATTATACCACACAATTTCCCACCTCGCAACCCCCATTTTCGCGAATTTTCACCATTTTTTCATTTCGCCCGCGACTTTTCCACAAGCTATTTATATCAGCACCGCTCTGGTGAATTGTCGCGAAAGATAAGTATATCTCGCGTTAGACCATTCGCCGGTACAAGAAATCAATGTTACTGATTCTTTACCACTCTCCGGCGAGCGCATCGCCGTTGCCATATACGTATCGGCCTCATCTAACGATACTTCTACATTTTCCACTACAGAATATTCAAAAACCTCGCCATCACCCCGCTCTACTACAATAATATCTCCCACCTCAAGGTTTGGCAAATTCTTAAACACTCCATATACATTTGGGCCACCATTATGCCCATCGATCACCAGAGTTCCACCCTGCCCAGGCTTACCAGACGATTCATACCATCCCACGTCAAAAATATTATTTGGCGTAGCGAGAGCCCCATCATCATTAATCCCCATCGGAATAATTCGTGCGCCCGTAATCCCTAATTTATCAATTCTGAGATACCTTGGCATATCTGGCGCTACAATATATTCATATACTTCTTCCTCCGTTGGTGCTACCTCTACTAGTTCCTCCGGCTCCTCAACCTTCGCAGTTTCTACTATGTCACGCTCGCTCCCCTCCATTTCGCGATAATAGCCGTCCTCCCAGATCAATACCCTCAAGAAAAACCCGGCCACCAGCGCCACCAAGAGTACTACTACCACCCATTTAACAATTCTTTTCCAGCTCACACCCAATTCTAGACTCATTTTATGACTCGTTTTTAAAATCATCGTAAGTTATCATCAACGCTCTAGAATCTAACGACCTTAGATTCTCTAGTGCCACCGTCACCACAATGAGAAGCCCGGTACCAGAAATCGACAAACCAATCGGCGCACCCGTCGCCATAATAAACACAAAATCGGTTATAAATGGCAACATCGCAATCAATCCGAGCGCCAATGCGCCAAACAAATCTAGTCGATTTACTACCTTGCTCAAATACTCCGCCGTCTTACCACCGGGCCGTACCCCCTCAATAAATGCACCTTGCTTCTGTAAGTTATCCGCAATTTCCTTCGTATTAAAGATAATTGACGTGTAAAAATACGTAAATGCAAATACTAGCACAAAATACATCGCCGGATATATAAACCACTGCGCCGTAAGCCCATCTGGATATTGCGTAGCAAAATTACTTGCGCTCGGTGCCGAGAAAATCTGCGTCAAGTTCGTACCAATTTCATTACCGGGGTCTACCGAAGTAATCACCTGCCCCACTAGCGCCGGCAAAGACAAAAATGCTGTCGCAAAAATCACCGGAATCACACCTGCCGCGATGAGCTTAATTGGTAAAATTGAGCGAATCCCACCATAAGATGAATTGCCGTGCACACGCTTGGCATAGTTAATTGTGATAATTCTCTGCGCCTCGTTTAACTTCACTAATAGATATATCACCACCAGCATTGCAATAATAAATCCGAGCACAATCCAGAACGCCACCGCATTCACCGGGAAGTTCACACCAAATAAGTTTAGCTCACCAAACGTCTCGGTATCCGCGAGCATCGCTCCAAGCGAAGCAAAAGTCGTAGGCATCTGTGAAATAATTGACGCAAAGATAATCATCGAAATGCCATTGCCAATCCCCTGCTCAGTTATAAGCTCGCCAAGCCACATCAAAATCACCGAGCCCGCCGTCATTGATACCACTGACAAAATCCAGTCGCCCGTTGTCGGCACAAAATCCGTCACCCCCACCGAAGTGGTAGTCTGATACAAAATGAATATATAAGCAATAGATTGAATCACCGCCAAAGGTACGGTAAGCATACGCGTCCACTGGTTGATTTTACGACGACCCGTCTCACCATCGTTTGATAATTCCTCAAGACGCGGAATCGCTTTAGTAAGAAGCTGAATCACAATCGATCCTGTAATATACGGCGACAAACCCACCAGAATAATACTAAACGATGCCAACCCACCGCCTGAAATCAAGTTCAAGAAATTCGAAAAGTCCGACTTTGCCATCAAATTCGACACCGCTTCCTTAAACGTAGAAGCATCACCCATCGGTACCGGAATTTGCGCCAGCAATCTGTAAGCCACAAGAATACCCAAGATAATCAGCACTCTTTTCAGCATGTCTTTGTTCTTTAGGGATTTGAATATCGTCTTGAAATGCATAAAAACCTCTTAATCTTCTTCCTTCTATAATACCACACCTTCTAAATAATTGCAACGCAATTATTTAGCTATAAACAAAAATCGAACCGGAATTCACTTCTGGTTCGATTTTCTTACTAGCCTCTTTTGCTGGCCTTTTCTACCCCCGGAGAAAAGGCCAAGCTCTTATAGATTTTCCAAATCTTGCTCAGTTGGCATATGGCTATCTGGAACTTCCAGCGTTTCAATTGGCGCAACCCCAGTCCCCACAGGAATCTTACGACCAATGATGACGCTCTCCTTAAGACCTTTAAGATGATCTACGCGACCATTGATAGCAGCATTGATAAGTACACGAGTAGTATCTTGGAAAGACGCCGCTGAGAGGAACGAATCCGAGTAGATAGACACCTTGGTAATACCAAGTAGCAACTGAGTGTAAGTCGCCGGAGCCTTACCTTCTGCCTCAAGTTCGCGATTGATGCTTGTTACCGATGCTTTAGAAACGATGTCGCCAGACACAAATTCCGAATCACCAGGCTCTTCAATACGAACACGAGAGAACATTTGACGTACCAAAATCTCAAGGTGTTTTGGCGAAATCTCATGACCCTGTGCCGAATACACAGCCAAGACCTCATTCATGATATAGCGCTCAGTTTCCTCAATGCCCTTATATTTCATCAAATCTTGTAGATTCAAAGAACCAGTTGTGAGTCTATCGCCAGCCTTTACTGAATCATTAGACTTCACCACAAGTTCCGCATCGCCAGGTATCTCAATTCTAGATACTGCACCAGCAGATTCGACCAATATGATAGCATCTTTGACAAGTTGAACCACGCCATCGTGCGGAGCCTTAATGATAGACTTGCCGCCAGCCTTCTTAGCCAAAACTTCGCCAGCCTTGACATTCGCACCATCTTTGACAGTAGGTTTGCGACCTTCAAGTTCAAATTTCTCTGAATTGCCAGCCTGCGAGGAAACTTGTACCACGTAATGATTACCATCCTCCCAAACTTCTACCACGCCATCAATTGGTGAAATATAGGCTTGACCCTTTGGCGTACGAGCCTCAAGAAGCTCTTCCACACGAGGAAGACCTCTTGCGATAGCACCAGAGCCCGCCACACCAGAACCGTGCTTAGTATCAAGCGTCAGCTGAGTACCAGGTTCACCAAGAGACTGCGCTGCAATTACGCCTACCGGCTCATTGGCCGCCACGAGCGCACGAGTAGACATATCTACACCGTAAGCCTTACGTGGCACACCCTCGGTAGCCGTAGTTGTAAGTACCGATTGAATCTTAACAGATGTGATTTTTTCATCAGCATCAAGTTGCTCAGCCATCTCTTTAGTAATAAGCTCGTCTGCTTCTAGATAGCCCGGGACTACTTCCGCCGTATAACGGCCAGCGATTCTTGCCACAAAGCTAATACCAGATTCTTCAGACTCGCTCTTATAAACTGTATAGCCAGGATCCTCCGCTTCCTCGTCAGTTGTGAATACATCTTGCGATACATCGACAAGACGACGAGTTAGATAACCAGAGTCCGCAGTACGAAGCGCCGTAGACACCTGACCTTGACGAGCACCACGAGTTGCGATAAATGATTCTAGAGTATTGAGACCTTTTTTATATGACGACTTCACCGGAAGCTCGATT
>JAFWDS010000033.1 GCA_017516075.1 Candidatus Saccharimonadota bacterium | reverse complement strand
TTCAATTTTAGACACAGTTCGATAATACTGTTCTTCTTTGTTTTAACAGGAGTAGCTATAATATACGAATATGCGCAAAATTTCAGATTTTATCGTGAACCATTGCTATGTCATTTTTGGCGTATTTTTGGTGTTTGTAGCAATTTGCGCAGTCTTGTCTACGCACGTAAAAATCAATAAAGATATTTATTCTTACATGCCGTCCGATTCAGAAACGACTCTAGGTCTAAACATTATGAATGACGAGTTCAATTACAACTCGACCAGCGCCTACGAAATGATGCTGACCGATGTGCCAGACGATGAAAAAATGAAAATCAAAAGCGATATCGAGTCAACTGAAGGTGTGGCCTCGGTCGACTACGACGAAAGTGACACTTATAACCGCGATCGATATACGCGCTACAAAATTACCGTCGACGCGCCAGCCGATTCTGAAACCGCAGACCGTGTTTACAATACGATTCACGACGAGTATAAAGAACGCTTCGAAATCGAAGAGACGGGCCAAGTTTACAACTTCAACGGCGAAGTTTTGAAGCTGCCCATTACATTATTAGCAATTGGCTGCGCAATGGTGATTCTGCTACTAATGAGCAAATCGTGGATAGAGCCGTGGCTGTTTTTGTTCGCAATTCTATTAGCCGTAATTGCTAATAAAGGCACGAATATTATCTTCCCGAATGTCTCGCATATTACGGACGCAATTTCGGCTATTCTACAAATGGCCCTGTCGATGGACTACGCTATCATGCTTTCTACGCGCTATCGTCAGGAGAAGGCCAAGTCAGACCACCCCGACAAAAAGACCGCCATGCGTCGTGCGATGCGTTACTCGTTTGGTGCGATTTCGTCCAGTTCCGTCACGACAGTAGTTGGCTTGATCGTGCTGATCGCGATGAGTTTTACGATCGGACGCGATATGGGGCTCGTGCTAAGCAAAGGTGTAATTTTGAGCTTAGTGTCGATTTTTACTTCTTTGCCGGCGTTGTTATTGATATTTGATAAAGTCATCGAAAAGACTCAAAAGAAAACTCTGAATTTCAAGATGGATTGGTTCGGCAAACGTAGTTACGATTTGCGCAAGATTGCAATGCCATTATTCTTGTTAGTTTTTATTGGCAGCACCATCCTCAAAGGCAGTACCGGCATTACTTTTACGGCCGAACAGAACAATCGCATTAAGGATGTGTTTAGTGAAACAAATCAAATGGCCCTAGTGTATGACGCAAAAATGGACGAGGAAGTTACAGAAGTCTGCAAAAATTTCGACAAGCGCGAAGATACAACGCGTGTGCTTTGCTACGGCAATACGATCAATGAGCCAGAAAAATATAACGAGCTAGTTGCGAAGATTAATAGTTTAAGTACCGAAAAAGTCGAAACAGAAGATTATTTAATTAAGGCAATTTATTATCACTATTACAAAAATGTTGATGCGCACGAGATTTCGCTCGATGATTTGGTAACTTTCTTGCAAAAAGAAGTATTTCCAAATAAGAATTTTGCCGATAGCGTGTCTGACGAAATGGTTTCGAAAGTTGACCGTTTCTCGAACTTCACTAACCAGGACAAAGTTAATCGCTTGCGCACTAAGCAAGACATTGCGAACGTTTTGGGCGTCAATAGTACAAAGTTGGACGATGTATATGTTCTGTATTTGTCCGAGCAGAATATTCCAACCAAACTGACCTTGTATCAATTTGCGCAGTTTGTAACGAACGATATTTTGACGAATTCCAAATACGCAGGCATGGTTACGCCAGCGCAACGTGCCGACCTTGCAAAACTGAAGATTTTTAGCGACAAGGCCGTGACCGATACGCCAAGAAGCGCGGCGGAACTTTCGCAGATTTTCGGCATCGACCAGAAAACTTTGGAGCAATTATTAGTTTATTACAGCTACACTACTAACGACACGCCAACCGCTTCGGCTTCCATTGAAGAACTAGTGAATTTTGCATTGTCAAATCAAAACGTAATTAACGAGATGGGATTGTCGGCGGATGAAGCAGCGCAGCTAAAAACTCAATTCGCGGCTGCAAAAACAAGAATTGGCGAGCTTAAAAATACGCCAGCCATGTTCGATCAGGCCGTGGCGGAATTGCCAGCCGAAACACAAGAAGCTTTGGCGCCACAAATTACCGCACTACGCGCAGAGTTGGTTGCGAAAATCGACGAGGCAGAAAAAGTTTTGACGAAGGAATACACTTATGCGGATATTGCGAATGCGGCTACGAAAGTTGACGATGCTTTGGTTGCGGCAAGCAATTGGCTAAATAACTTGGAGGCAAACTATCCAGAAATCTTTGCGGATTTAAGCGAAGAAGGTAAAGCTACAATTCTAGAAGCTGCGCAAAAGATTAGCAGCGAAATCAATGTAGTTCGTCAAAAGATTGATCTAAACGATAAACTTGCAAAACTCAAGAATATCTACAAACTTTACCAAGCCGAAACGACGGCCAATGTCGCAAGAATCTCCCCGCGCGAATTAGTGAACTTCTTGCTCGGACATCAGAATGATGACAAGCTAAAAGGCGCCCTAACGAGCGATAAGATTAAGCAGCTAGGTCTAGCGCAATACATTATGAACAACCAGGGCACGAAGTATTCGGCCGGTAGCTTAGCGCAGGCTTTCAATTTAGACCAAGGAAAAATTAAACTAGTCTATGCACTATATAATTATCGCTACGAAAATAACAATTTGGAATTATCACTCAAAACTTTGATTAACTTTATTGACGAAAAAGTTTTGCCAAATCCAAACTACGCCAACAGACTCAGCGAAAACGAGCAAACACAGCTACATACAATTGCGACTTTGATGCGCGCGGCGGCAAATGGCAATACCTACAATTACGAGGCCTTATACCGTGCAATTTTGCCGCTAGCCGGCAACCTGGACAAGAATCAATTGTTCCTCGCTTACTTATATCACGGTTCACTGTATGGCTACGATGAAAACTGGACTTTGACGGTCGAAAAGTTTATCAACTTTGTCTCGGATAAAATTTTGCCAGACAGTCGTTTTACGGAAAGAATTGACGATGAGATGCGCGAGAAAATCACCGACGGTCGCAAGACTATTAACGAAGCGAAAGCTTTGCTGGTGGGGCCGCAGCATTACCGCGCATTAATCGAATCAAATCTGCCAGCGGAGGGCGAGCAAACTTTTGCATTAATTAGCAATCTCAAAAGTGCGCTAGGGCCGCGCAATAAACAGGATTATTTCATGGTGGGCGACTCGGCTATGGCCTACGAAATGTCGCAGACGTTTGGCGACGAAATGAACTTCATTACGATTTTGACGATGCTAGCGATTTTTGCGGTGGTCGTATGCACCTTTAAGTCGTTCTTCGTGTCGATGTTGCTAGTGCTAGTTATTCAATGTGCAGTCTACATTGTGATGGCATATTTATCGCTGATCGGATCGAGCATTTTCTTCATTGCGCTAATAATTGTGCAGTCGATTTTGATGGGCGCGACGATTGACTATGCAATTCTATTTACGTCGTATTATGTTGAAAACCGCAGTTACTTCAAAATGAATATACGTGATGCGCTGATTAATACTTATAATCGTTCCATCAATGCCATTCTCACTTCGGCATCGATTCTAATTATCGTGACGGCGATTGTCGGTAACTTTGCGACCGCAATCGCGGCGGCAGTCTGCCAGGCGATTTCGCTAGGCACCTTCTGCGCGACTTTAATTATTTTGATTTTGCTACCGGCCCTATTGGCGACCTTGGATATGTTTGTAATCAAGAAGCCGGGCGATAGAATTGCTGACGCCGAGAAGGGCATCAAAAAACTGTTTCGGGGTTTCAAATCATTGTTATAGTCTAATCAATGAAAGAATCGCAGGCGCTCAGAGTTATCGATCACGTGCAGGAAGAATACGGCACGGGGACCGAACGATATTTGAACCACAAAAAATAAGCCCTTCGGGGCTTCTTTTTTGGAATTGGTGATCCGGGTGGGACTCGCTCATTTATGACCGAGTTCCGCTTTTTGTGCAATTCCGCTAGGAATTGGTGATCCGGGTGGGACTCGAACCCACGACACCAAGCTTAAGAGGCTCGTGCTCTAACCAGCTGAGCTACCGGACCAACCATGCATATTATTATATCACAAAAAACTATTTTTGAAAACACCACTTAAAACTGGCTAGATGTTTTTTATGTTAGGTATTTCCATCCCATCGACCGCCAGAAATCCATCGCATCCGGCCAATCAAAAATCTTCGACGCCAACAAGTTGTAAATTTCATCCACCATCACAACAGCAAACAAACCAACCGCCAATGTCAAAAACGCTTTTTTTGGCATTTTTTGTGATAATTTGATAAACCACGGCATTATTATATACATAAGGAAAAGCGCCGAAACCCCAAACACTAACACACTACGTAAACACACGAATCCTTCAATATTTCCGAAATTCCAGATTTCCGTATTATAATCCCAATATCGCGTCCCATTCCCTATCGTATAGACCAACCATCCGCCTACAAATTCCACAATTCCAGCTATCAACATCGATAGCAGAAACACCGCCCACGGGTATTTTCGCAACCTTAAACAACACGCCACGATTAATACAGCCCCAATCGCATAAATATTAATCCACGGCAAAAAGTTCCCACCCTGCATATAAAATTCCCCAGTCCCGCCATCAAAATAATAAAATATAAACTCGTACACCCAACCAAAAAACCCAGCAAAAACTACAAGAAGCATCATCACTCCCACCCACTGCCATCGTTCCAATTTCACTTCCTTCTTCATGCTATCCCTCCACCATAACTGCAGTTTTCGCATTCCAAGGATTTTCCTCATCTGGATCTGTCGGGTCCCAACCACGATTCTCGCTCTCAGTATCAATTCTAATCGGCACCGGTTTCACCACGCCCTCCGGCAATTCATCCGCATCAAAAATCTCCACCATCGTCCCAGCCGGAATGTTTTCAAAAACCCACTTCGCATCCCGTACCGCCAATCTCACACATCCCGCCGACGCGCCTTCACCCAGTTTATTGTATTCCAAATACTCCAAATTATCCCAGTGCGGCTCTCCTTTAGTAAAATATGGTACCGAATGGAAGAAAATCGGCCCATCTATGCGCACTGCATAATGCCCCCACACATTCCCTACCAAATACAAAGCCTCAAATCTATCCGACACTTTAAAAGTCCCAAGCGGTGTCTGTGATTCCGGCGCTCCAGTAGACGCTACATAGGTCTTAGCTAGCTTCGTATATTCACCATCTCTATCCAAAGCATACACCATTACCACATTTTGACTCCGATTCACTTTGACATAATATTCATTCAGGCCAAGATTCGCAATTTCCGGATCCACCACTACGTTTACTACGATATCCCTCTTTGCCTCATTGCCAGCTTTGTCCTTAGCGATAATCGTAAAAGCACAACTCCCAATTATTGTCGTATCGCATTCCCCCTCAACCTTTACCTCGACCTCTTTCTCTGAGTCGTCTGTAATTTTATAATGACTCTTTACATCCGGAACATCGTTTTTGTATATTTCTATTACATCATCACCATCAATTACTGGTGCTGTAGTATCAGTGATTACCCACGAAGTGTCATCCATAACATCATCCTGCCCCAAAAACCACATCACCGCTACCGCCACGACCCCAATCAAAACCGCCGCCGCAATCAGTATCGTTCCTTGATTTCTGTGTTTTATATTCATTCCAATTCTACTTCTTCTTCCCAAATAGTTTCGCAAGATGTCCTACATATCCTGCTTTTTCCGCCGCATCTATTGCGCCACCCACGCCAGGAATCTTCCGCGCTTCGTCATAAACTTTTTGATGCACCGCCGCCCTAGTTGGCACTACATTGTCTATCGCCTGATCTATCGCACTTTCCGCTGCGCCAGCCGCTACGCCCTCAGCTACCATCTTGCCTACCCCGCTCGTATCTGCTTTTGGCGCCGCTGCTTTCGGTGTACACTTCGTCGCAATCTCCGTAAACAAATCTAGGTATTTTTGGTTCAGCGGACTCTTACTAAATTCCGCTTCAAACTCCCCCACGTTTTTGCACTTTGAGGCTAGCTTTTCAATCTGCTCAAAAAGTGAATCAATTTTCTTTTGCGCTTCCGCGCTCACATTAAAGCTCGCATAGAACGCATCCTTCCGCGCCTTAATGCTTTGTAATATGTCCTTATCCATAATTACATTATATCATCAAACCTTTCACCGCCCAGGTTTCCGCCTGGACATTTTTTATACTTGAGTCCGTCGCGTTATCGCTGGCTACCAAGGTGCCATTTCATCTTTTGATGCCAACCTCTACGACGGACGCGAAAGTGTAGCCCTCACCCTCGAAACCGACAATGGTAATACCATCACCTTCATTGTCGCGACCTCCACTATCCACTTCCTCCGCCGTCGCAAAAAAGACTAATTCCCTAGCGTCTTGATCTTCCTGAAATCCACTTTTTCTACCGCCGCGCGTAGAGCCTTTTCCGATCCATAATGCGTTCTCCTTTCCGGCGCATCCGATAACATATGTTGCGCATACGGAAAACTCACAGCTCGCTCCAGAACCCCGCCTAGTTTACCGGTTCCACAAAGTACCTCCGCTTTTCTCACCTTGCTAATCGGAATCTCCAAAGCCTGTTTCATCTCTTCCGGAAAGAATGTTAATGAAAACAAATCTGCATCTTCTTCTCCCGTCAACCGACCATAAGCAATTGAAGTATTCCCCTCAATCCATAACCGACTATCCAATTTTCGCATCTTCGCGCCCTCTAAATTCATTTCGCAGCGCGCATATTTCTTCCGACTTTCATCCATCATATCGCACACGAAATCTCCTTCACACGTTGTTGTCATCACGGCCCTTGAGGCATCCGGCGACTTCAGCCCATGTTTCGCATCATACGATATCGTGTCACTAATATAATCACAAATAATCCACGAGAGCAGTCCCGTCTCCGCATTTTCCGCCACAAGATAAAACTCCGTCCTTGCACCCCAAAAAACGCTTGAATGTACCCGAAACATCGTCACGATGCCATAATACTTCGGCATATCCCCCTCAAACACGGCTGCTTTCGCCGGCCGAAACCCCTCCGGCAAAAATTTCTGCATTTTCTCCGGCTCGGTGATTTCATAAAACATAAACGAACAATACGGCTCCACCACAAACGGCATTTTGTCCGCTTTTTTCGTCGCCGACGATACAATTTTGCGCTGCATCCACACCGGCAATCGCCTGAGCTTCGTCTGCATATACGTTACTTTCCCGACTTCCATCGGATTCACCAATCTTTCCACCCCTTTTGCGTATTCCAGAATATTCATAAGCCCATTATATCATGGCTTAAGCCCTACAAAACTAGGTCTTTACCAGTCTCACCAGTATTGTAACTCAGGCTACAATAACTCTTTGATTTTATCTTCCATTTCTTCTGGCTTATCAGTTGGCCCAAATCGATAAACTATTTTTCCGTCACGAGAAACTACAAATTTCGTAAAATTCCACTTTATGAACCCCTCCTCGTGCGACACTCCAGGGATTTTCGCAATCGCCTTCATTGCCAATTTATTCTTCATTCCCTTTGGCTCCGAATCTTCCGGTAATTCCTTTTTCAGATATTTATATAGTGGCTCGGCCTTATCACCATTAACCTCTATCTTGGCAAACTGATCAAATGAAGTATCATACTTTAATACACAAAAATTATGGATTTCATCATCCGTCCCAGGCGCCTGGTGACCAAATTGATCACAAGGAAAATCCAAAATCTCCAAACCTTTATCGTGATACTTTTTATATAGCTTTTCTAAACCCTCATATTGTGGTGTAAAACCACATCCTGTCGCCGTGTTTACAATCAAAAGCACCTTACCTTTAAATTTGTTAAGTTCCACTTCCTTACCGTCTCGTTTTTTGGCCTTGAAGTTGTATATTTCCGACATATGACGCCTTTCTTTATTACTTTTTCTTTCCAAATAGCTTTGCGAGATGTCCCGCATAGCTTGCTTTTTCACCGATGTCTATCGCATCCCCCACGCCAGGAATTTTGCGTACTTCGTCATAAGCCTTCTGGTGTACCGCCGCCCGAGTTGGCACTACGTTTCTTAAAGCCTGCTCCGCCGCGCTTTGCACCGCACCCACCGCTGCGCCTTTCATTGCATTCTTCGTAGCCCCCTTCGTCGCAATCTCCGTAAATAAATCCATGTATTTTTGATTCAACGGACTTTTGCTAAATTCTGCTTCAAACTCCCCCGCGTCTTTACATTTCTCCCCCAGTTTATCTATTTCAATAAATAGCGCATCAATCTTTTTCTGCATTTCATCGTCAATCTCGAAACTTGCAGAAAACGCATTTTTCCGTGCGTCAATGCTTTGTTTAATCACTTTATCCATAGTTTAATTATATCACTTTGAAAAATTCTTCAAAAATTCTAGTGCTTTTTTCGCCATCTCCGTATCTCGCGGGTCCATTTTGAAGAACCCATCCAGAACATGATTCTGTTCCAACACGATCCGTTCCGCCTCAAACAAATTATCGTCAAACCACACAAAATCCGAGTCCATATCAATCGCATCGGTTTTCAACGCACCCCATTCAGTTGGCAAAACTTTCTGGCAAAGTTCTTCAACAAACTCTTCTGGAAACTCACCTTTCAGCGCATAGTAAACATGATTTTCCCCGCCACGACAGTGTGTAGTGAGCCAATAAACCGCCCCAGGATAATTATCTATACAAAACCTTAGAAGCGCCATTACGTCTTCTTTTGGCGAGGCCACGCCTCTGATTACACCATCAATGTCGAAATAAATCTTATCTATTTTCTGCATGATATCTACATATTATCACAATGTTATTATTAGTTATTAAATGATTCCGGCAATATCACATTCCCCGGCGCGCCTTTAAATAACGGTGCCACCTCTTCCGGCGAATATCCTGCAATCCCGCACCCAATTTCTGTCACCAAAAACGTATGTTCCGGATGTTCCCTTGCAAATTCAATAAACCGCGCCACCTGCTCATCCATCACCTCAAATCCATCCATCGTATTAATCGCATAACTCTGCCCTTGCAAACCTTCCGCCTGTCCATAAATAGCTCCAAATTTTGCCATCGCCATAGCCGCCGCTCCGCCATTATGCGCCCCAAACCCATTACTCCCAAACACAAAAACTTCTCCCTCATCTAATTCTTCAATAAACCCAATTTCATTATATTTCGCCATAAAACTCCTTATTCCCCCAACACCCTCTTCGCCATCTCATACTTCTTCCTCCGCGCCTCGTTCAACCCCCTCGCCCGCTTCGGGTCGGTATTATTCGCGAGATCCGCCAGCTTCACCTGCTTAGCCAAAGGGTTCTCCTTCACCCGACGCAGATACGATTCGTATTCCTCGTCCTCCGGCTTTGTCAAAAGTTGCACCGCCTCCACAATGTGTTTCGGAATCCCCTTTTCCAGCAAATACTCCGCCGTCACATCTGTGTCTTCAATCGTATCATGCAAAACCGCAATGGTTTTGAGCTCCAACGAATCCAAAAGCCCCGCCACCGCCAGCGGATGCAAAATATACGCCACCCCATTCTTATCCACCTGCCCCCTATGTGCCTTCACGGCAATTTCTAATGCTGTTTCGAAAACTGAGTTCATGATTTACTCCTTAGCCAATTTAACCTTATTTTGTTTTTATAAAAACGCAATGATCATTTAATAATTATTATATCAATTAATATTCAATCTAACTAAAGCGCTAATAAAACAAAGTAATTGCACTAGATTTTTGACGGCTTCTTTTTGGTCTTCTACGACCGGTTGTTCCTTTTGCATTTAAGGTACATACTTTTCTTTCTCCACCCGAAGTGTTGCCGATTTTATGACGGCAAGTATCACTTGTAGTGCAGAATCTGCGCATAAAATATGAGGGGCTACCCCCTCTCGTCTTCCGAAAGGCGCAGAACTCTGCACCGCAATTAACATAAGTATATTACATAAGTTCGAAAACACCAAGCATAAGCGTTTTGGAAGTGTGGGGAGATATGTGTTTGGCGTTTCGTATATCTGTTATTTGGCGAGTTCGAACTTGCAATTATTCTTAATGCTTATAGTAGCTCTTTATAGTGTCCTGATAGTGAAATATTAATAGATCTTTTATCATCAGCGATGCTTATCGTGTGTGGATTATCGTTTCTTGTGTAGCTGAAGTGAAGTGGTATTGAAAAATTGGAGCCAGGAATCTTGTTTTCTTCCATTAATTCAGAGACTCCAAACGACTCTCCGAATAGTTTAGAAAACTCTGGACTAGTATTAAAACTATTCGTTGCAGTGCCGCTCCTATTTAGGAGGGCCATACGTATAGCGTCATCTCCACCAGAATAACTAGCGACTTTAGCAGAAATATATTTTTCTGAAGCAAACAGAATGGCAATACCTTCATCTAGATTTGGGTATCTTTCTATGAATTGATTAACGTCCCTGAGCACGAATTTAATTGCTCGCAGATTAAGCAACGAGCCATCGTCGCTTTTTGACGCTGCTAATACGTTTTGTAGAATAGGTTTAATTTTTTCGCTTCTACATCCTGCCACTTCCAATAGTTTTTCAATATCGTCATCAATTACCTGCTTTACCAAACTGCTATTTATAGCATAATCGTATATTTTATTCGAGATTTCGGTCTTTATTAACCTTTCACTCTTTTTCATTGTTCTATCGCCATAGAATGATTCTCTCGACATTGGACATATTGCTATAATTGGATTAATAATAATGCTTCTATTTGTATTTATAAAAGCATGAAGGGACTCCATGACGATTTCTCCATTTTTGGTTCTATCTATATCCTCAATAATTAATACAATTGGTCTGCCTTTTTTCTTTGTTAATCTTTTTAATAATTCATTTTCGTATTGGTAAATATACTCTATGCTTCCGGTTTTATGGATCTGATTCAAGAGAAAACCCAAAAAACCAAAACCAAAAATAGAGAATAGCAAGTTGCCTATATTTACATATTGCTTCTCACCGTCTAAATCTATGGCAATAAAAGAAAAGGAAAGGCATGAAGCAAGAATAAGGAGCACTATCTGAAAAACTATAGACCATTTCCTAGTCGATCCATTTCTTATTTTTCTAGCAATTTTATTCTTCGATTTCGAGCTGTTATTCTTTGATAAAATGGTTATTAAAAAATTTTCCCATATTTTACTTTCGTCTTGATATTGCCATATTTCATAAATTGTTGGTTGGACTCTATATGTTTTTAGCCCCTTTTCCAAGGCATATTTTAATATAGTACTTTTTCCAGAGCCGTTTGGGCCAAGATATGCTACTATCTTTGACTCTTGGTTCTCGATATCTTTCGCTATCCTTTCCGTAAGGAATTGGTAATCTTTTTCTTCTCTTTTAGTCAAGCCTTCAAAGTTTGATTCATATAGAAATTCTGATTTTTCAAAAATAATTCTTTTAGTTAAGCTTTTCTTCTTATTTGGTAGTTTATCTATGTCTTTGCTTTTAGGCATAAACAAAACTCCTAGTAATTACTAAAATAGTTATCAAGATATTTTTTTAGTTCACTATCGCACGCGTAGATATAGACGCCCTTAACTGCACGGTTCATAAGAATTCTATAGGTTCTCAACACTTGCTCAAGCATATCGGCTTCATTAATTTGCTCATTGTTGGCGACTTGGCGTTGACTACGCTTCATGGCGCCAGAATCTGCACAGGCTTTGCGATTGAATACGAGTTTCCCGTCACGATAAATTAAATCGTTTCCAATGATAATTCCTACATAATTCAAATCGTCACCTTGCACGGTATAGATGCTACCAACTTCTTTTGGCGCGTTCTTAGAGCCGATCCAGTTATTTTGAGTGCTATTCCAGCGAAATTTCATGCCATCGATTTCGATATCGTAGGCGCTTTTATTTTTCTTGGAATTCCATTTCCAAGCAAAACCGGCCACCATACGCGATAAGCCATATTCAGCTTCGCGTTTTTCCATAGCTTCTGCAAAATCTTGGATGTTATCAAAAATCTTCGCTTCAAAGTTCTCGAAAGTTTCTTTTTCTGTTGGTCTAAAACCGTTTGACAAAATATCGTGGATATAATCGATATATTTTTTGCCGCCAAGCGAACGCATTTGGGTTTTGAGATAATATTCGCGTTTATTAAACTCGTCTGCATACTGCAAAATATCGCTACGATTAATGTTGGCTGGGCGAATGCGTTGTTGGTCACTAAATACTAGGACGACATTTTTGGATTTTGCCATGATCCAGTCTAGTTCTGAATGAATGCCGGCATCGCCGAAAATCTTCTGATCAATTTCATGAACTTGCTTACCTAGTGTACCGGTAACACCTACTTTCAGAAGATGTGCCTCGTCTACTAATGTAATGTCGAAACTATCATCACATTTGCCAAATTGGATTGGTGAAAAGATTCTAATATTTGCGTCGCCGAGATCGATTTTATCGAAGATTTTGCGAATGCGTCCACATAGTGATGGCTGTGGAATTACTAGGGCAATGCTTTTGTTCTTAAAGTTCTGGTTAATATGTTCCAGCTCAAAGAAAATATTGAAGTTTGATTCGTCGTCGATATCATCGTTTTGGTTGTCGAATGATTGTAGATCGGCTAATAGTTTTGCGAGGTACATAATAACGATAGTTTTACCGGTACCAGCATCACCGTCGATGACGGATAGGCTTTTTACGTCGCGCGTGATAGCTTCGTCAATGTTTTGGATGATCTCGGTCACTACGTTTAATTGCTCAAAGTTTAGGTTCTTGTACGGCGAGAACTTAAATAGCTCAGAGTTGTTAATCTCTGAGATAGTTTTGTCGGCAATTTTTAGTTCGCGAAGTCGGTTCCAGATTTCTTCGAAAGTTTTGCGATAGTTGGCTCTATCGTAATAATCGCGGTCACACATACCGTCATTGCGGTTCAGGACTTTAAACTTTCCGTCACCACTGAAATATTGAATGAGATAAGACTCTAAATCTAGTGCCGCGCTTTTATTAAATGTTGCGTCAAAAACTACTTTTACGGAGCCATGTCTGAGGCTTGATTTCTCAGCATTGGCTAGATGCTGATTCATGCGGTTTTTGAGATTTGTAGTTTCGCCAATGTAGATTTGCTGATTATTGTAAATTTGATAAACTACTGGCCAGTTTTCTTCCAAATGATCTTCTACGGCCAAGTTGTTAATTGCTTTTTGGTCGAAAGAATAATTTCTAATTTGGAAGGATTTTTCTGACATATTATAATTCCGTATATTTTTTGCTATTTCCTTTAGATTTGTTCACTGGGTATTTTTTAGAGTTTTCCTCTAATTTTTCCATAACAATATCCTCAAGACTGACACCGAGCTTGTCGGCTAGGAGAATCGCATAATTTACTACGTCGGCCAATTCTTTACAGACTTCCTTTTTATCGTAGTTGTCGTTCCATTGAAAACATTCAAGAAGTTCGCCTGACTCAATTGCAATTGATTTTGCCAAGTTGGCAGGGGAATGAAACTGATCCCAGTCTCTGTCTTTTGTGAATTTTACCACCGCCGCCTTGACTTCTTCCATACCAATATTATATCATATATGATCACTGTTTTGGGTGTAGTCAATGGTATAATATAGACATGGACTGGACAAACGATTCCATTGTTGAATGGTACGATATTGCTAGAAAAGAGCACGTATCGCAGAAAGGAATGAATTATGGTATTAATCCTAATTATTCTATTATTTTGATGTCCAGAAGAGATAACGCTCCGTATAATGATTGCATTTATCCGGATGGGGTTACGATAGAATATGAAGGCCACGATGTTCCAAAAGATTACTATAAGGAGCATGATCAAGAGGCTTATACCTCATCTGGTGGCTTGACGGAAAATGGCAAGTTCATTGAAGCAGTTGAGCATTTTAAGAAAACTGGGGTTCCTGAAAAGGTAAAAGTGTATGAAAAGATTATCCCAAATCGCTGGTCGCTCAAGGGTATGTTTGATTTGGTTGACTATAAAATTGTTAACGATGGCAAAAGAAACGTCTTTCGCTTTATTTTGAAACTTGATGAATCGGATCCTAAAAATGCTGGGGATGCTGTCGATATTCGCGAATTGCCGCATACAAGGCTTATTCCTAGCAGTGTGAAGCAGGAAGTATATATTCGCGACGGCGGTAAGTGTGTTCTGTGCGGTTCAACTGAAAATCTACACTTTGATCATGATCTGCCATTTTCTAAAGGCGGCACTAGCTTGTCGGCTGACAACATCCGCATTTTGTGCCAAAAGTGCAATCTTAAGAAGTCTAACAAGATTGAATAGCTTTAGAATTCTTGCCATTCCGTAGCTTCATTATTCGGTGCCGTAATGGCTATTTGTTTGAATTGACATTCGCCCGGATCTAAGACGAACTCGCAGGATTTATATTTCTGCTTGGCAGTTTCATAGGCTTCTTCAGCGCTATCGGCTTCAATATCGAAGCCTTTTGTGCAGGTTTCTTCTATCGTGATCGTATATTTCATGATCGGATCTTATGATCATTTTCGGCAAAAGTCCACAATATTTCACCGTTTCGTGTCAAGAAAAAATCCCACCCCTATTTTCTGCACAATAACTTCAAAACCCGATTGTGTCCAAGTGGACGCTATCTATTGACTAAATGATAGAATGTTTTGTTAGAATCGTTGCCGTAATGGTTAATATCTTCCGGCTCAGCCCAAAGCGAAAGCTTGTGGACGCGTCACTTACCTATGAAAAACATCTGAACTATCGCGTCATTCACGTCGCGATTATTTAGAGCGCGTGGAATGTATGCGAGGGAAAAGTAGTACCATTTGTCGTCTTCGGCGTCTAACCTCGCAAAAACGCGCTTACCGCGCCCAAAAAGGCGTACATCGAAGCGCTGTGCTAGTGTTTCTAGGGAATAAGTCTTTAACTCGTGGATCGCGTCACGAACGGGCGATTCTGTTAGCTCTATACGCTCAAACTTGTCATAATCGCACGAATTGAATCTGCTGTTATGTTCGAGCATGAAACTTTCAAGTTGCCGAGCAGTAACCAGTATTGGTTCGCCAGTTTTAGTCTTTTTGAATGGGTGGCGTTTTGTCATTTTAACCTCGTTTTTCTAGAGGGTGCGCAGTATAAAAGCGGTGTTACTTTTGACGAGAATACTTATTGAGGCTCATTATATCTCCGAATTCATAAAATTGATGATATACTCTTGGATATCTTCTATTTTTTAGTGGATTAATACCGTCAGCCCTTTCGATGAGTAGCTTGTATTTATATGTAGTTACTACGCCCGAGGTGCTAACTACGTCTAAATCAAGTTCAATTCTATAGTATTTACGTGCTTGGATTATTTCTAGATCGAAATGAATATCAGCAAAATAAAACCCCTCTGACTCACTATTCTTTTCGTGGTATGGAGTGAACTCTACTTGGATCTTCTTCTTTTCTTTTTGAATCCAAATTGGCTCACTGGTCCCATCAACCTTATACATCTCAGAATATGGGATAAGAGTCATATTTTTAATATATATTTCTTAAAGCGGAGTATTGCGCGTATCGTAAAACTTAAGCTCGAAGATATTATTGTCTATTTTAATAATTTGCTCTTTACAGAACTTTATTAATGGATAGTTTTGAGCAACAATGGAGCTTTCTAGCTGTGCATCATTAATTTCCGCTAGCCGTTTGTTTTGTTCTATCGATACTATCCCTAGACAAATTGCCGCTATTGCTGACACGAACGTGCATATTATCATAGCCCAATCAAAACGTAGATGTATGTTAAGGGTGTCTGCTAAATTAAACATATCCCCAATTAGTATTGCAATAATGATTGCCGAAAAGATTCTCAAAATCCATACTAGTGGATGATATATACTGTTTTGAAGATCATTTTTCCCGTTGCCTTTGCTTTTATCCTTTTTGTGCATATCAAATTCCAAATTACTTATTACTATTATACCATTGACAGTGTGTTTTATTTATTTCATAAAATGCTTATGTTATCTTAGGCTGAGGCCACGTTTGCTTTGATAATCTCTAAAAGTTCGAATCTCTTTGCCTATATATATACCTCAGAACTCGCACGGCATCAGAATAGGGTAGTCCTTTTTAGGTATAACTTTGATCTTAGCCGTGTATTCGGGGTAATCAATACACCAGTCCACCACCATGCAAAGCCGAGCAACAACGTCTACTCGCCCCTCACCAAATGAAGAGCATCTTAAATCATCATTTTTTGAATCCTCTCACCCCTCCTCCCCACAAACTCCACTTCCCTCTCCAAAAACTCCAAATACCCCTCCACTGTCTGCGGAATCGGATTGTCCGAAAAATCTTTCCACCCATCCCAAAACCTCACCGCAGAATAATCTTCACTCACCAAATCCTGCAGCAAAAAGAACTCCACATACCCTCTAAAATCCCCAAACAAATCAAAAAACCGCCCGTCACCACACAATACTTCATAAAGCGGACTAGAAACACCCGCATAATAACGCCGAATACATTCCAGCGTCAAATCAAACCTATCGCAAATCAAAGGATTCACCCCACGCGCCTGATTAATACTCCTCGCATGCTTCGGGAAAATAATCTCCCCACCAATCGTATAAGTTTTATGCAAGAAATTCTCCACAAACCCCCGATAATCATCCATCGATTCGGCCACCTGCTCCAGCAAAGCCCTCTGCCTCTTATACCGAAAACTCGTAATAATCGAATCACTCCCAAATCGAAACCCATTCCACGACAAACTCCCATTCTCGCCGAGCGCCAGCTCCATCTTTTCCCCATTCGGCAATTCCTTGCTCCATAGCTCCCGATTATACCGCTGCAAAACCGCACTCGCCGAATCCGGATCAGAACCCCCTCCGCCCAGCCCATCATTATTCTCCCAAAAACCATCCCAATACCCCGGCGAATCAGAAGTAAAATCAAACCCCACATCAATCATCCCTTTAGACCCCTCCCCACAACTACCCTACTCTTCCTTCTCTGCCTTCAAATATAACTTAATATCAAGATCGTCTACGTCCTCATCATCTAGTAGCCCCAAAACGGATTGCAAAATGCGAATCTTATGATTGGTACTAGTGTTAGTACAAATATAATAATGTCCATTTTCTCCAAGTTTTTTATCAAATGGTTCTTCATCACTAATCGATATAGATTTTTGGAGAAGAGGGTCTTCTAAGTATTTCTCATACAACACCGGGTATTTGTCAAAAATGACGCCCATCATCTCACAATACGCATCGCTCCATTGGGCCACATTATGTTCGTCCCCAAAGACCGTAAATGAAGTAATCACTCTATTTGTCAAATCTTCCGCATCAACCAAATCGACAATCTCTCCCTCAAACGGTGCCTCGTAATTAGTTTCTGGCATAGGCCAAATCTTGTTAATCTGTTTTTCATACCACTTCGCCCGTGCCTCAATAGCCTCTTCATTCCAAACCGTCCTGTCTTTAAACCAATGATTCATCCAAATTGAGCTACTATCTAGCCCAATCAAATTACCATCCTCGTCAACTAGAGTCTTTTTATCCTTACCAGGTACACCAGAAAAAGGCAAATTAGAATATTCAGAATTATACCCGGTCAAAGTCAAATTCGGCAATGTATGAATATAAGTATCATAAATCTGCTGATAGTTATCACCCAACATCCTCCGCCATTCTTTCGTCAAAGTCTGTGGCATTACGTGTTCAATAGTGAATTGCTTGTTACCATTTACATACTGTTCCAAACTCAAAGAATCCTTAGAAAGTGCATTTATCGAAAACAATATAAACGTACGAACCCATCCACGCAAACGATAAAACTCAACTTTACGGATACTGTTCGACACATCTTTATCATTCGGGAATGCAGTAATACCCTCTTGGTGTAGCAAAATATACGACAAAACATCAACGCATTTTGGCCTAGAGTCTGTTTTTTCAGACTGACGCACAATATTCTTATATAACGGGTAAAACACCTTGTTCAAGCTGCTCGTATACTGCCCCATCAAAATACGTCGTACCAAATACGACTCTATCACAGCAAATATTTGCTTCACTTCCTCTTCATCAATTTCACCATTCTGGTACTTATCCAAAATTCTCATCAAAAACGGGAAAGGAATCTCAATACGCAAATATCTTAAACGAAAAGCCTGCTCCCTGATTGGCTCATACCGTCCTTCAGAGTCTATACCAAACTTCAAGAACAAATAATGGTTTAAGTAATTAGTTAATCTATCATAGAATTCTCTTACTTCTGGCTCTTCATATATCTCGCCAAGCTCAGCTCTAAAATACTTCTTAAACTCACTATAAACCTCATTTAACTTGACGTCTCGTTGCAAAATACTAATCAAAAAAGTACGGAAGAAATCCGACAAATTATCATCAGATTTTATCGTCACCAAGGATTTTTCAATTTTTTTCCAGTATTCATTATAAACAATTTTTCTTAAATCTTCGTTTTTAAGCATCAAAGCAAAGTTGCGAATCTTGTCACCGTCTTTCAATGGTTTACCAGTAGAGTTAATGCTTTCAAAAATACGTTGTGGGTCATCATAAAGCCCAAGCGAAATGTATGCAATCTTAAACTGACCCAACACCTCATAATAATCATCAAGTAATTCTTTAGTGGAAAGATAATCGAAAAAGTACTGATAGACTATATTTAACTTACTAGCTTTTTCCTGTTCAGTTAAGTCTTCTTGACGATAAATCTTTTCAAATATCTCATGGTCCACTGTTACAGTTTTAAGTTTCACATGCGTTTCCGAACGACCGTATTGTGAATTTTCTGGGTTGCTGAGAAACATGTTACTAAAACTCTCAGGCGAAATCTGTTTTAGCTCAGCTTTATATTTCCTACTTTTCGCAAGATGATAGATTGCCGTCAGCATCAAGGTAGTGGTTGTTATTCGTTGCTGCCCATCAATTATTATTCGTTTGAAGCTTCCTTCCGGCATCCAAATCACCGATCCAAAATAATGTTCAGGATGTTCCGCTTTTATCGTGTTTTCTACATCCTCCATGAACAGTTTGGCATCTTCCAAATCCCAGGAATACGGTCTTTGAAAATCTGGTATCTCATAATAAGTAGTCCCAGAATCCAAAAACTGTCTCATATCACTAGGCTCAATATGTAAATCATAGTTGCTCATACCAGTATTATACCATTATAAGCCGAAGAAGAATAATAAAGAACTAGGTATATATTTCACTACCCAGTCTAATATCTCATTCCCCCTATTCTTTTGTATTCCTTAAATACTTCAAGACACGCCTCCCTGTCTTTCTCCTCCATAAATCCTTCCGGTAGTCCAGCCCTTCCACCCATTACCGCATCAAACTTCGCATCCCGAAATCCAATCTCCTCATTATCAGCCAAAGAACATCCATAATATACCTTCCCAATATTCGCCCACATAATCGCCGCAAGGCACATCGGGCAAGGCTCCCCTGTCGTATAAATTTCGCAACCCGTCAAATCATAAGTCCCAAGCTTCTCTTCCGCCTTCCTTATGGCGTCAATTTCCCCGTGACAAGTCGAATCGTTATTAGCAAGCACTCTATTATGTCCCGACGCAATTACCTCGCCGTCTTTCACCACCACCGCTCCGAAGGGTCCACCGTCACGATTAGTGATTCCCTCCCTCGCCTCTTTCACCGCCATTTCCATAAATTCTTTTTTATACATTCACCTCCTTATCATTAAACATCATCATGCTTAGTATAACAAAGTTGTTTATTTCTCATCGCAGAGTTTATCGTATGATTCTTTCATCATAACAATATATTTTTCCTTATCTTCTAGACTAGGTTCTAAAAGACCATCACCAGAAGCATTCATCATAAAATAATCAGCATTTTTCGCCGGTTCCGGCAATAAAAGAAACGGACTATCACCACAATCAAACCGATCCTTCAGCTTCCAAATCTCTTCCTGAAAACCATTATAGTCATCAACAGAAAAACTTGAAGCATCCTTTAATAAATACTTCTCATAAAGCCTTTTAATTTCGATAATGACATCTTTACTCATGATGTATTAGATTATACCATGAAAATGGCCGCCTCAAAAGAGACGGCCACATTTTAAAAGTTTTACTTGCTAGGACCAGAATAGTACTTTTCCCTTCCAAGCGAATCGGTAATATCCTCAATACGTTTGCCGGATTTGTATTTGCTATCTGGACCATAATGGTCATGATGTTTATCAAACTCGTCCTTGTCTACCCAGTCATCACGGATTAGCGTTTGTCCAGCATTTACTCCGATGCCTTCACTCCAAGTTACTTTGTGGTTGCCTAACCAACCATGGCGTATTTCCGACCACTGCCCTTTACCCGAATATGAAGTAAGTGCCGGGTCATCAGTAAAATTCTGCTTCCCATGTTCCTCGAACGCTCCACGTTCATACGTCTTCCGACCAAACTGATCGAGCGCCGTATGCCCATGTCCATAACCATCACCAGAGCCAATTCCGCCATGATAAACCTGCGTGGTACCATCTGATTTCTTAACGATTTTTGCATCCTTACGCTCAGAATAACGCACACCAGCTTTGTCGAGTACTTCATCACGCTCACGCTGACGATTAGCCTTCACTTCCTCAAGTTTCCGATTAAACGCATCTTGCGCCTGTTTGAAACGAGCTTGAAGCTGGTCAAACTCCGACTTCGCCGAATCGCGCCTACCTTTTAGCCTCTTAAACTCAGCTTGAGCCGATTCGTGACGAGCTTTAGCTGATTCGAAAGCGGATTTCGCGCAATTAAAAGCTGAGGAGTCTATCCTCGGAGCTAAAGCCTCGGCATGCGCCTTGGCTTGTTTAACCTCTCGAGCCAACTCAGAAATCTCAGCATTCAATTCGTCGCGACGATCTTTGTGCGCATGACCCTCTTGAGAATAATATGGTGCCTCAGATTTATCTCCATACTGGTAGGCATCACTGGCCCGCTCAAAACAATCCTGCATTGCTCGATGCTCAGCATCAGCTTCATATTTTAGCGATTCAATACGTGAGTTATTATAGTCGCGAATCCGACCATACTCATCCCAAACCAAATTACGATGGGAATAAGCCGATTGTCTAGCTTCAAATTCAGCATTCATACGTTCCCTAGTACTAACACGCTCATCCCATGCTGATTGCATAGCGTCATGAGCAGTATTGGTTTGTTCCTGCAAATCCTTAAACTTCTGAAACGCAACTTGTTTCTGTTCAAATAAAGACTGTTGTTCCTCTTTTAGTCTATCAAGTTCTGAATTTCTTAACATTCATCATCACCAACCTTTCAAAATAGTAATGTACGTTTGAACTTCCACCAATCAAAAACACTACTATAATACCATAAAACACTACTTTTGTAAAATTTTCAGATTGTCATACCAAAAAGTGTCACGTTTAACAAATTTGCTTCACTCGCATAGATAAAATTAACCTGGCATTTATTATTTGCTCACCAGCTCTTTTACTTTCACTCTAATCCTTCTTCCACCTCTTCAACGTCGGAAATACTTTCGTACAATACTCCTTCATCTGCTCATTTGTCATCCCCGCCTGCTCGCCAAACTGCGAACACTTCTCGATATATTCTTCCATCGTGCACTTATCCAAAAACTCACCCTTATCATAGCACCACTTACAGTAATCCTTGTTCACGCTTCCATCCGCATTCGTACCATACATATCATCCGACGTCAGCGGCATCGCACAACTTTGACATATAGCTTGTTCCATAAAATCCTTTCTTTATTTATCACCATTATACCAGACCTCACACATCTTTTCAGTTTCCTTTTAGCAAACCAACTTATAATGGTATCGTATAATAGTTATAAAGGAGCATAAATTATGGAAAATGAAAAACCTATTGCTAAAGATACTACGAAAGAAAAAATTATTCTTTTCGTCATCGGCGTGCTAGTCGGCGCAGTAATCTCTACCGGTGCTTTTTTCGCTTATATCAAACTAGCCGGCGTCGGCACCAGTAATACCAACCAATCAATGCAAATGCCAGGCGGTGGCACTCCACCTGAGATGCCAAGCGGTGACCAAGGCGGCACTCCGCCCGAAATGCCAAACAATGAAAACAATTCGGGTAATACCGAAAACCAAGATAACCAGAACGACCAAAGTGGCACTTCGCGCTCAAAATCCAAGAACAACAAAACTCAAAGTACCAATAGCTAAGGAACAACAATGAATAAGAAACAGATTATTACATATTCCTCCATTATTGCCGCCCTAGTTGTAGTTCTGGGCGCACTATGGGCCCTAATCATCACCACAGTTAATACCGACACCAGCGTAGCCAACAACCCCAATCCGTCAATGAACGCCAACACTTCCACCACATCCTATTCCGCCGCCAAAGAAATTACCAACGACGAGACTATCACAACCGGCGAATTCACTTCCACGAACTCCGACGAAAACGCCATCCTCGCCACCGGCAGTATCACCGCCAATTTAAGCAACATCACTATCACCAAAACCGGTGACTCCGATGGTGGCGACAACACTAGTTTTTATGGCACCAATTCCGCCATTCTAGCCAAAGATGGCGCCACGCTGAACATCAAGAATGCCCAAATCACTACCAACGCCACCGGCGCCAACGGCGTCTTCAGCTACGGTGGTTCTGCTACTACAAATAATAGCAATTCCGATGGTACCACAGTTAATATTTCCGACTCTACCATCGAAACTACCAAAGATAATTCCGGCGGTATCATGACTACCGGTGGCGGCATCATGAATGCTACCAACCTTACCATCACTACTGCCGGCACTTCCAGTGCCGCCATCCGCTCCGACCGAGGCGGTGGCACCGTAACTGTTGACCAAGGTACTTACAAAACCACCGGCAAAGGTTCCCCCGCCATTTATTCCACTGCCGACATTACCGTAAAAAACGCCAACCTCATCGCTACCGCCTCCGAAGGCATCGTCATCGAAGGTAAAAACAGCGTCACCCTCGAAAACACCACTTTAACTGACACTAATAACACTTTGAATGGTCAGTCCACTACCTACAAGAACATTTTCCTCTACCAATCCATGTCCGGCGACGCCGCCGACGGCCAAGCTGTTTTCACTGCAAAAAATTCTACCATCACCACCAATCAAGGCGATAGTTTCTATGTTACCAATACTACCGCTGAAATCAATCTAGAGAATAATCAAATCATCAATAACGATACCATCGGCAACTTCCTGCGAATTCAAAAAGATTCTTGGGGTAAATCTGGTAGCAACGGTGGCACCGTCACACTAAACCTCACTAATCAAACTACCACTGGCAACATCGTCGTTGATTCCATTTCCAGTCTCACCATCAATCTAACCAATGGCTCTTCTTTGCAAAGCGCCATCAATACCGAAAACACAGGCGAAGTTAATCTCATATTAGACAGTAGTAGTACCCTCACCCTCACCGGCAATACCTACCTCACATCTCTCACTAACGCTGATTCCACCAACAGCAACATTAATCTAAACGGCTACAAGCTCTACGTAAACGGCGTTGAATTATAGTAGTCCCCCCAAAGCTTTCCGCTCCAAACGCGGAAAGCTTTTATCATATCAAATAAGTGGTATAATTACTCCAAAGGAGTATAAAAATGAAACAAGTTAAACCAATCATCTGGGGCATTGCAATTATCGCCCTCGGCATCATCTTCGGCGGCAACGCCCTCGGACTATTCAGCCTCGACATTTTCTTCGACGGCTGGTGGACACTATTTATTATCATTCCAAGCATTGTCAGCCTTATCACTGACAAAGATAAAATCATGAGCCTCGGCTTCATCGCCGTAGGTGTTATTTTACTTCTCGCAGCTCAAGACGTTTTCTCTTACGATGTCGCCTGGAAAGTCATTTTGGCCGTCTTCCTTGTCGCTGTCGGTTTATCGATCATTGTCAGAAGTCTCTTTCATAATAAAAACGATCAAGAAGTTGCCAAAAAAGTCGCCGAAGCCGAAAAAGATGGCAAAACTATGGATTCTCAATTTGCTGCCTTTTCTGGCACTGACCGCGTTTACAAAGACGAAGTTTTTAACGGCTCCAATGTCGCAGCTATTTTTGGCGGCGTCAAACTAGACCTAAGAAATGCTAAATTCACTGGTGATACCATAATCAAAGCTTTCGCTCTCTTTGGCGGCATTGATATCATTGTCCCATCCGACGTTGCTGTCAAACTCAAATCTGGTTTTATCTTTGGCGGTTTTTCTGATGATCGCAAAAACCCTTCCGAAAAAGGCAAACACACTATTTATATCGACGCAGCCGGCGGCTTCGGCGGAATCACCATCACCGACAAAGCAGAGAAATAATAATTAAATCACTTTAGATTGCTAATCATCTTTTTAATTTTTAGCACATTCAACTCGCTTATGCTATAATATATATTATAAGGGAGTAAATGTGAGGGTTATTAATTTTTTTAGAGCAAAGCTTAAACAATCGCTATTTATTATAACTGCAGGGCTTATCATTATCGGCTCGTCTAGTTCCCTAATCAATACCACTTCAGCTACCGATTCAGATGAAATCGCTGTTACGTACCCATATTATGGTTTTGTAGAAAATCCAAACGACCCTTGGGTTACCGTCTTTGACGCTTTGGACGAAACTAGTACCATTAATTATAGTGACGCCTACTTTGATGAATCATCTCCTGGTGACCACCCCAAACTTCGCGCTGTATCATACGCCCTTGCCCTTGCTGGCTACGAAAACCAAGCCGATGGCTACCCGTCTGATCCATCAAACCCCAACCCTAAACTCTACAATCTCTTAGACCAACTCGGTTTTTCCGACTACGAAAGCTGGGACATTTCTTCCGAAGAAGACGGTCATTCTATGGGTACCACTATCGCCCACAAGACTCTTCCAAATGGTCAAGAGCTAGTCGTAGTTGCCCCGCGTAATTACAATTACATGACCGAATGGCTTTCTAATTTCAATGTCGGCACCACTGGCGATCACGCTGGATTCTCTGAATCCGCCAATCTCGTCGTTGAACGCTTCAATCAATACGTTACAGATCATAATTTTACCAATTACAAAACTTGGGCTGTTGGCTATTCCCGTGGCGGTGCCGTCATCGATTTATTTGGTAAAACCATCAACTCTAATATCGACGACTACCAAATGTCACCAGACGATTTTTACGTCTATACTTTTGGTGCACCGAGAGCTAGCAACGTAGCCACTAATTACACCAACATTCACGACGTCAAAGACGGCAACGACTTGCTCCTCGGCTACGTCTTCCCTGAGCTTTGGGGTTTTTACAACACTGGCACTTACGAAGAGGTCCATCCCGCCGACCTTAATATTACTACTTCCATGATTAATATTGCCGACCTCTCCGATCCAGCAAGAGCCCTCAATATCCTTTCAGACAACGAAGGCCTCACTGAAGATGTCGCCACTATGAACGGCCGTGATTATATGGATTCTTGGATTCAGTTCGTTAACGCCAACGTCCTCACTCGCGAATATTTCGATTCCGAAGTTAAAGCACCTCTTTCTGCCATTATGAAAATCTATCAAATGCGTACTATCGACCGTCAATCCGAACTCACTGATTTTATCAAAGACACCGATCAAGGTCTCGCCGGCATGGTCGCCGGCAACGCTCTTATGGACCTCATGACAGGTGGTTACGGTGCAGATTTAATAGAATCCCTTGCCAACTTCCCGGTCTACCAAAGTCTTGTCAAAATCTTAAAAGGCACCGCTACTGATGCCGACGTCGACGAATTATTAACAAAGCTGACTAGCTACATAGGTACCTACAACGATTATGAAGATACATTTGGCGAAGCCCCATCCATCACCGAAGACGAGTTTGATGTTATCAAAACCAATCTTCCTAAACTCGTCAAAGCTCTAGCACCTCTCCTTATCGCAGACGCAAAGTATACTCAAAGCACTTACGGCGAAAATTATTCACTATACTATACGTATAGTCTAATCAAAAACGCCGAAAAACTCGTCATTGGTCACATTCCCGAAAGCATCATGCCAATACTAAAAAGTCTCATTCCAGCAGAAGAAGATCCCGTCAAAGTCCCGAGTACTGGTCTAGAAACGCATGTCGCCTCGACCAATGCCTCAGCTACTATAGGTATCGCAGGTGAAACCATCATCGCGTCACTTTTCGGCGCCATCATATTCATCGTTTATTTGGGTTGCAAATCCAGCCATAAGAGCAAAGACTCTATCATATAATCATTTCAATAGATTACTGATTTTTACATTATTTTTATTATGTCTGATAAACCTTTTTCTTCCGCCAATTTCACAAATTCATCGACCATCGCTAGTTCCGCATAACCTGATGTAGTCGTCCGATAGTGCATCGGGATAATACACTTCGGCCGCGCCGCTTCGCAAATCTTCACCGCCATTTCCGCATCAATCGTATAATACCCACCCACTGGTATTAACAAATAATCCGCATTTGAAATCACCGCAAGCTGCTCATCGTCAGGAAAATGACCCAAGTCCCCAAGATGCACCAACTTTTCGCTATTCTTTGTAATCACAAAAATCGTATTTGGTCCACGCAGACTTCCGTTCGCATTATCATGCCAACTTGGCACCTCACGAATCTCAAAATCACACTCACCATCGACTAGCTCCACACATTCCCTACCACTATGATCAGCATGCTCGTGCGTACAAATCACCTTCACTGCCTTCACGCGTAAAGGCGAAAGCCCCGGCACCGATCCATCTTTATACGGGTCAATCACGAGCACATCGTCCAATCGAAAACATGCATGTCCTAAATATTCAATTTTCATTTTGTTTTATCTCCTTCCTCTATGTATTCAAATCGCCATTTCTGTTTCACGTCCGGATACTTTTTAGTATCAACCGGACTCAGAAACATCTTCATAGGCCTCGCATACAACAACCCCTCACCATATAATGCCCGATAAATCACCAAATACTCATCCGTCTCCGAATCAATCGCCACATCCTCCACTATATACATATTCCCCTTAAAATGACGGTACACTCCATGTATCACTAATTCTCTCTTCATTTCACCTCCTCATTTTTCTTAATATTTCTTTCATCTCTGGTTCCACTCGATACGAATCACAAATCTTAGATATAGTCTTATTATAAGTCCATTTCGGTAGTTTAGAAACTTTTAGATATGCCATAGTTTCATCTGGATATTTAATAAAACATTCTGCGATCAACCATGCTATCGCCATCCGCACATAATACTCTTCCCGACTAGCCAACCTCTCCACTCGGTCAAAAATCACTGCAAGATAATCCTCGCTCACATATCCGCATTTCAGTATCACCAGCCCCACCCGCACTGCAAACTCATCCTTAGCCTCAAGCAGTTCATCCACTTTCGATTCCAAAAACTCTTCCCGATGTTTCCCTATCTTCTTGCATACTCCAGAGCAAAAAATATCACATGTACACCAATTATCAATATAACCAATCTGCGAGTCAAACCATGAATTGCTATCAAACTCATCACACGAAGCCACAATCTCCTCATACGGCAACCGACCAATCAACATCCCTCTCGCGAGCACTTCTTCAATCGCCATCGGCTCCACCTTCAATAATTCAACAATCTTCTCACTTGGCACCTTTGCTACTATTTCCCGTATCAAAGGAATCCTCACCCCGATAAACGGCCTCTCACTTGGAATCCCTTTCATGCTGAACACGCGGTACTCATCATCCGCCAAATCCGCCAACCTCAGCCGTAACTCCTTATAATTACATACTCTATTCATACTTTTATTATAAAGGATTATTCTCATATGAAAAAGTGCTATAATATCTTCATGAAAAATCGTCGCGAACAAACCGTTGTCAAAACCAGCATCATCAGCATCCTAGCAAACCTCGTTCTCGTTGGTTTCAAAGCTACAGTCGGTTTCATGTCTAATTCTATCGCTATCATCACTGACGCCGTCAACAACTTGAGCGATGCCCTTTCCAGTGTCGTCACTATTATTGGCACCAAACTTGCTGGCAAAGCCCCCGATCGTGACCACCCCTTCGGCCACGGTCGCATTGAATACGTCACTTCGCTTGTCGTTTCCGCCATCATCCTCTATGCCGGCATCACGGCACTAATTGAATCCATCAAAAAAATCATCAACCCCGAAACTCCAGATTACAACATCGCTACAATCATTATCCTAATTGCTGGTATCGCTATCAAATTTGCTCTCGGCCTCTTCGTCAAAAACACTGGCAAAAAGGTCCGCTCCGACTCTCTCGTTGCAAGCGGCATTGATGCCTTCAATGACGGCCTCCTTTCCATCTCTGTCCTCGCCTCCACAATTATTTATATGCTCTGGCAAATCGACCTCGAAGCCTACGTCGGTATTTTAGTTTCTTTATACATTATCAAAACCGGTATCGACCTCATCAAAGAATCTGTCGACAATATCCTTGGCACTAGGGTTGAAAGCTCTCTTACCAAAAAAATCAAGAAAGAAATCACTAAAGAAAAGGACATTCAAGGCGCATTCGATTTGGTTTTACACGATTTTGGGCCTGACAAATACCTTGGTTCCGTTCATATCGAAGTCCCAGACACTCTCACTGTCGCCGATATTGATAAAATCTCCCGTCACCTCACCAAAACTATAGCTCAAAAATATGGCGTTATTCTTCATACTATCGGCGTCTACTCAATTAACACCAACGATAAATCCATTAGCAAAATTCAACAAGACATCAAAACTATCGTCTTTTCGCATCAAGGCGTCCTCGAAATGCATGGCTTTTATCTTGACGAAGAAGATAAAACCATCAGCTTCGATATCATTATCGACTTTGCCGTCAAAAATCGCGAGGAATTGTATCAGCACATCTACGACGAAGTCCAAACCAAATATCAAAACTATGCCATTCATATCACCCTAGACGTAGATGTCAGCGATTAACCATAACCACAATCTTTACTTTTCTCATCAAATATGGTATAACAAGCTCAAAGAAGAGCGCGCTATCACAAAACGCTTTTCGACTTTCTCCAGGATGAACACATTCACTTAAGAATCGAGCTCGACAAGATCAAGCAAAAAACTTAACCACATCACACCAAAGAGTCGGCAATTATCGCCGACTCTTTTTCATTTTTCAATTAATCGACGACTACTTTGCGTATTCTACCGCTCTAGTTTCCCGAATTACATTAACTTTAATAATGCCAGGATAAGACATTGTTGCCTCAATCTTATTCGCTATATCACGCGCCAATTTCAAAGCCGAAAGATCGTCAATTTGCTTTGGTTCTACAATTACGCGAATCTCACGACCCGCCGAAATCGCATAGGCTTTATCAATCCCCGGAAACGATGTTGCAATATTTTCAAGATCCCGCATTCTTTCCGCAAAGTTCTCCGCTGAGATATTTCTAGCTCCTGGTCTCGCCGCCGAAATCGCATCTACAATCTTCACGATTACTGCTTCCGGAGTAGTCGGTTCAATGTCATCGTGGTGTGCCGCCATTGCATGCACAATCGGTTCCGGCATACCATACTTTTTAGCGAGCTCCGCGCCAATCTCTGCATGCTTTCCTTCAATTTTATGTGTTACCGCCTTGCCAATATCATGAAGCAGCGTCGCAGTCTTAGTTACTCTTTTGTCTGCACCCACTTCCTCTGCAATCATCCCAGCCATATGCGCCATTTCAATAGAATGCAAAAGCACATTCTGCCCATACGAAGTCCTAAACTTGAGTTCCCCAAGTAAATGCAGAATCTCCCGCGGAATTCCTACCACACCCACTTCACGCGCCGCATCTTCACCTGCACGCACTACTTCTTTTTCAATCTCGCGCTCCGCCTTTGCTACAGATTCCTCAATCGAAGCCGGATTAATTCGCCCATCTTTCATCAATCTCTCCAGGGCATATCTTGCCACCTGTCTCCTAATCGGATCAAATGAAGACAAAACCACCATTCCTGGCGTATCGTCCACCATAATGTCCACACCAGTCGCTCTCTGCAAAGCCTGAATATTGCGTCCCTCCTTACCAATAATCCGCCCCTTCATATCGTCATCCGGCAGTTTCAAAGCGGTAATAGTCCTATCCGCCGTCACTTCAGACGACATTCTTTCCATCGCTGTAAGTAGCGCCGCCTGTGCCGTCTCGTCAATTTCGTGTTTGATTTCCTTCTGCTCCTTTACTACCAAATTCGCCAAATCTTGCTTTATATCATTTTCTGTCATCTTCATCAACTTATCACGCGCATCGGTTTTAGACAGACCCGCAATCTTCTCCAACTTCTCATGCTGTTTATTGCGAATCTCGCGTACTTCCTTTTTCAATTCTTCTAGTTCGCGTTCTTCTTTTCCAAGTTTTTCGGTCTTTTTCTCTAGCTGATCGAGCTTCGCATCCAAAGTCGTTTCGCGTTCCGCCAAACGATTTTCCGTCTTTTTCCATTCCTTGCGACGTTCGTTTTCTTCCGCTTGATTCTTTTCGGCAATTGATGATGCTTCTTTTTTTGCCGACAAAACAATGTCAGAAGCCTCTCTTTTTGCCTTGCGAATCAAATCGTCAGCCTTATCTTTTCCGCCATTTTCGTTCTTTTTATTGTAAGCAAAAATCCCACCAGCCCCAACAGCGAGTCCTGCTATGGCGGCAATAATTGGAATCACTATTTCCATATTACCCTTTCTAATTGTTTGCTGATATTTTCCTTATATCAGCCCTTTAACAAATAATTTCAAATTAATAAATTTCCACCCTTATTATACCACAAAATCCACCAAACTTCCACAAAAACTCTTGCATTTTATAAATAAGCATTATAAAATAAGAAAGACATAAAGGTCATATATTAACAAATAGGTGTGTTTTAAGTGAAAAGAAATACAAATAAATTGTTTCTCGCATTCTTCATGCCACTTCTGGCTAGCTTTTTCGTTTGCTATTTTCGCCCAGAATCAGTCTTCGCAGATAACTCGGTTTCCTTAAGTGTCAGCAGCAACAGCGTAGTTTTAAATCTCATCCCAAAATCTAGTAGTGGCACTTTTGCTAAATCTAGCAGTATAGATATTTCTGTTACTTTGTCAGGTGCGGGTGGATATACTCTCGGAGTTTATTCTGCCTCCACTGGAGCTGATGCTACTAGTCTCGTTCACACTGTAGATAATACCAAGAAGTTTACTTCTATCTCTTCAGCTCTCACTGAAAATGACTTTTCTAATGCGTCTAACACTCAATATAATAATATGTGGGGTTATCTTCCTAGTAAATTTAATTCTAGTGATAATACTTCCTTCCGCCCAGCCCCTAGCGGTAACGGTGATATCATAGATCAAACTAGTACCGATAATACTACTGGCAACTACACTCTAGCCATTGGCGCTAGAGCTACCACGGAGACTACTACTGGTTCCTATGAGAATACTTTTGTGATTACTGCTATCGCTAACTTAGGCTGTAATTCTGCTGCTACTACTATTGGTGATGCTCTTTGTATGCAAGATTTAAGTGGCACTAATAGTGCCGCCATCATTGACTCCATGATAGAAGGCAGGCAGTACAAACTCAAAGACAACCGTGATTGGAAAGAATACTATGTCGCTAAAATGAAAGACGGCAGAGTCTGGATGACGCAGAACCTAGATCTAGACTTAGAAACTACACCCACTAATGTCTCTGCTCTTACCCACGCCAACACTGACCTGGGTTGGACTACGCTAGACACTACGGCTACTTGGACACCCAACACTGCTACCGTTACTACTGCCACAGACTATGGCACTAATACTAGTACCGCTCCTGCCTCCTTTGATTATGGTTATGTTTACCATTATGTTTCTACTTCTGGTTCTACTACTAGCTATACCACCAAGTCTGCCTGCGAAACCGCCCACACGGACGGTACCTGTCCTCATTATCATTTAGGAAACTATTACAACTGGTCCGCCGCTGTAGCCTCTAATGATACCAGTTCTCTCACGGCAAACTATGCTACTGCACCAGATTCCATTTGCCCCGCTGGCTGGAGATTGCCAGCAAGTAGAACCAGTACTACTAGCACCGACCCAGGCTACTACAGTGAGATTAACTATACTTGGGTCAATGAAGGTTTGGCACAGAACTATATCACTGGTACTGGCACTGCAACATATAATCCAGACAACAGCACTGGCTGGATTAATATTAGAAACAACCCTATGTATATGGTTGCCGCTGGCTATAAAAATGGCACCTCAGCGCCCACTCAACTAGGTACTTATGGCAGATATTGGACCAGTACAGTTTATAGCAGTTCCGTTGCCTATGCTCCATACTTTTATAGTTCTGGCCTTTATCCCACTTATTACAATTCTTCCAATTCACCACGCGGCAGAGGTTTCTCCGTACGTTGCGTCGCTAGACAGGATAATACCGGCTCTACCACCATCACCTTTAATAAGAATGCCAGTGACGCTACTGGTACTATGAGTAGCCAGACTTACAACGCCAATACACTAAACACCCTACCCACTAATGGCTTTTCTCGCACTGGTTACGCCTTTAATAGCTGGAACACCGAGCCAGACGGTAGTGGCACCAGCTATCAGGATGCTGCCCAGTACTATGCCAGAACTGGTACTGCTGCTACTACCGTTACTCTCTACGCTCAGTGGGACAAGGTCTATACCATCACCTTTAACATAGGCGCGGGCGCCACCGGCATCTATTTTGACGGCACTACCTATACTAATGGACAAACTACTCAGGTCCTAGGCGGAGAATACCAAATCTCCGGCGTCTTTCCGACCAAATATGGACTAAACAGTTGGTCTGCCACTGCTGGTACTATAGCAAATTCATCCGCTCCCACTACTACCTATACCGTAGTGAGCGACGCCACTATTACAGTTACAGGCCAGGAGGCTACCACGAGTATCTCTACTCTCACCGTCCCCACAGACCCAGTCTCCAGTAACTGTAAGAACGAAGCTGTCATTCCACAGCTGGTCTACGACCCGCGCGATAACGAAGCCTACTATGTAGCCAGGCTCTGTGATGGCAACATTTGGATGCTGGATAACCTCAGACTAGACCTCACGAGCTCTACCGTGATTAACACACTCAGTTCCACTAACACCAATGCTACCGACGCCCAGCTCGCCTACCTCAAAGGCACCAGCACTGGCACTACTACCGACCAATACCCCACCGCCGGTCTTTCCGGCTCCGAGTGGACCAGTAGCTACAGTTATTCCGTCCCCCAGGCAGCCGCTAGTTTCAAAGACGACATCGCTCCTGTTACCTTTGGGCTTGGCAGTGGTAAAGTAGGCGTTTATTACAACTATTGTGCTACTTCTGCCGGCACCTATTGCTGGGGTAGTGGTACTAGCTCCACCGGCTCCCCATCCAGCGACCCCAACACCAGCTCCTATCGCGATATAGAGGGTGACATCTGCCCCGCTGGTTGGCATTTACCAAATTATACTGGAGAATTCAGCGCCCTCTATTCCGCTTACAGCGGTGGCGGTACTCTAGGAGGACAAACTGCTTTAACAGCAGCTGTCGCACATAACACCGCCTTATCTACTCCCTTGTCGGGCTATCTTAACAGTGGTAGCTCGCGGATCGATCTTGGTACGAACGGCTACTTCTGGTCTTCTACTTGGACCAGTACCCTCATTATGTACAGTCGCCACGTGCGCGCTACAAGCGTCCGCAGCGGCCTCAGCGATCGCAGCTACGGTCTCTCTATACGATGTATACTAGGTAGTTCATAATACCTCATTATCCCGAGCTATCTGCCCACTCCACAAAATCATTTTCCCTCTTGCATTTTCTCGAAATCCGAGTAAACTATATTAAAATAACTTAATAATTCAGTGTGGAGGTAAGTCCGATGGGACGTTTAGAAGAAATGCTAGTCAGAAATGGAGTCATCTATCATGCACCAGATGGCTCCTGTTCTTATATCGAAGGGAGTTTAGTCTCAAATTCCCTTGTCGTACGCAATTCTTCCGGCTGGGTCACCCACCGCATCGAACGCGCTTCAAACGGCGTCGACCTCGTCGTCCGAAACGTCACCACCGGTCTTGTCGAAACTAGACTAATTATTTAACACAACAAACACACTTTTAAGCAAATATTCATCAGTATCGTCCATTGTCGTCTCATCCACAATGTGGATATTTTGTGGTATAATAGAAAAAAGGAGCAATTATGGCAACAACGGATATCCATATAAGAATAGATACTGAAGTAAAAGAGCAGGCAGAGCAAGTTCTCAAAGAATTAGGACTGACCATCTCCGACTTGGTCAATATGACTATGCGAAAAACCATTAAAGAAGGTGGTGTCCCCTTCGAAGCAAAGCTAGCCAAGGCAGAACGTTCCTTACCAGAAAACATGAACATTCAAACCAAAGCAGAACTAGAAAAACTACTAAACGAAAGCATAGAAAACGATACCGGTATTCGCTACTCCATCGATGATGTTAAAACCCACATCAAAGAGCGTGAAAAAGAGTTCAAAGAATCCAGAAAAATCCGCGCAGCAATGATTCAAGAGGTTTCTACCCTATGAAAAAATACGTCGTAAAAATGAACGACCAAGCAGATTTTGATCTGTTACAAATCTACGACTATATTTATAACGTATTAGAAAACCCCCTCGCAGCCAAAAAAGTTACAAACGGCATTCTAGACAAATGCGCAAAACTGGCTTTTTTCCCAGAAGCAAACCCAGCACACATCATGCATGACAAATACGAATTCAGATTCAGTCATTTTGGAAACTACACTGCAATTTATATCGTAAACTCCGACAAACACGAAGTAATCATCTATAGAATAGTCTATTCTCGCCGAAATATCAAACTATTATTAAATAGCTAAAACCTCTAGCCCCAAAACCCACGTTTCTTACTATTTTTAAATTCTTCCAATAGTTCTTTTTGCTTTTTCGACAAATTCTTTGGCGTTTCTACAATAATCGTCACGATATGTGGCCCTCTATCTCCATCGCCCCGAAACGGCACACCATGCCCAGAAAGTTTAAATGGCGTCCCGGACTGCGTCCCTGCCGGGACTTTCATCGTCACAGTCCCATCCACTGTCTCCACATCTATTTCGCACCCAAGCGCCGCGTCCACCATACTAATACGCTCTTCAGATAGAATAATCGCCCCTTCCCTTGTCAGATGTTTATGCGGTTTTACCCGAATCTTTACATATAAATCACCTGGTTCCGTTCCGCCCTCTGGCGCCGGACCACCCTTACCATGCAAACGAATCGACATTCCATCGTCGATTCCTGCGGGGATTTTCAACTTAATTTCTTCTCCACTATTTGTCGATACTTTCTTATTTGTTCCAAAAATAGCTTCCTCAAATGTCAAAGTCACAGATGTCTGATAATCTGCACCACGCCTCGCCCTTCTCGCTCCATTGCCAAAAATACTACCCAAAATATCATCAAACATCGACCCACCAGCACCACCAAAATCAAAGTTAAACGTCTGACCATTATAATTAAATGCTCCGCCAGCAAATGGATTTCCGCCAGCCCCGAATGGATTGCCAGAAGCCCCTCCTACACCTGCATGCCCAAATTGATCATAACGTGCCCGCTTTTGCTTGTCAGAAAGCACGTCATGCGCCTCATTAATCTCTTTAAACTTCGCCTCGGCTTCTTTATCCCCGGGATTCTTATCTGGATGATATTTCACCGCCAGCTTCCTATAAGCCTTTTTTATTTCGTCATCAGATGCGTTTTTTGACACGCCAAGAACTTCATAATAATCTCGTTTACTAGCCATAAAAACCATTATACACTACTAGCACTCCAAATGCAAGAGTGCTAAATTATGCTTTCTTTGCACCTGGATTGGTTGTAATCAAACTCTCTTCAGTTTCTGACGCAATAATCTGAATATGTACGTGATTCTGTCCGGCAAAGAACAACCCTTGCCCTACTGGGAAATTCGACAATCTTCTCTTCTCTTCTTCGGTCAATTTAAACACATCAGATAGCACATCCACCGCCGACACCGATTGCTTCAAAAGAAGCTGCATCGACGAGTTTCCCACAATCGCGCGACCCATTTTAGTACTCATGAAATCTTCCACGTCCTGCGTAATCGTTGTGAGACCCAGATAATATTTACGTGCACGCTTCGCTAGCGAGAACAAGAAATTCGCCGAATCTTCATATTTCATCAGCTGCCACGCCTCATCCACGATTAGAAGACGCTTTTTCTGCGACGCCCTCACAATATTCCAAATATGTGAAAGCACAATATACATCGCCACCGGCCTTAGCTCATCTTCGAGATCGCGAATGTTAAACACCACCATCTGATTATTGATGTCAACATTCGACTGTTGCGAGAAAATCCCCGCAAACGTACCCGTGGTGTATTTGCGCAGCCTCTGTGCCAGTTGCGGCCCAGTTCCTTCCATATGTAGCAAAGTATCGTATAGATTCGCAATCGTCGGCGGAGTCGACTGGTGCGTCAACGGGTCCGACGTAATCCCGGCCCTCGCATAAGTATCAATCAAGGCCTGGTCCAAATCTGCCTCTTCCGCCGCTGTCAATGCCGGCACCACGCTTCCACCGCTAGAAATCTGATTCCCCCCTAGCATCAATCTAAACAACCCATGCAGCGTCACCAAATTCGCACGCAAAGCATCATCAGAATCTTCCGCATCCACCACCTTAGGAAGATCAAATGGGTTAATTCTCACATCCGAATTAAGAGACAACCTAATATACGACCCGCCCACCGCATCGCTTAGTTTCTGATATTCATTTTCAGGGTCAATAATCAAAACTTCTGCGCCCACCATCATCGACCGCAGAGCCTCGAGTTTCACTGTGAACGATTTACCTGCACCAGATTTCGCAAACACCACCATGTTGGCATTTTCTAAACTAAACCGATCAAAAATCACCAAACCATTATTATGCATGTTGATGCCATACAAAATTCCCTTATCTTGCGTCAAATCTGCTGACGTAAACGGGAATGATGTCGAAATCGCACCAGTATTCATATTCCGTCGAATCTGCAATTGATCCAAGCACTGTGGCATAATCGAGTTTAGCCCCTGCTCTTGTTGTGAATTTGCTACCTTCGAAAACACCATCTGCTGACCAAAAATCGTCTCAATTTTCTGCTGTACAAATTTCATCTCATCTAGAGAATCCGCCCACAATGTAATATATAGTCCAAATCGGAAGAACTTTTCTGCCCCTAGCTGCAATTGGTCACGAAGTTCCTCGGCATCAGAAATCGCCGCCTCCAGCTCCGGATCACGCACCTTGCCCTTTTCCATGTTGATATTCATCGAAGCCTCAAGCTGCGTCACCTTTGTGCGCAAGTTTTTCATAATCACCGCTGATTCTACCGGATAAATATACATCGACACATCAAGCACCTCGTCGATATTAATAATCGGCGAAAGCCACCCAGTATAGAGCATCCTTGGATATCCATAAACATACATCGTTCTGCCGTATTTATTACCAAGCCTAAAATAATCTGAGTGTATTTCGATAGCCGATGGCGAAATCAAATCTCTCAGCGTGTTCGTACCCTGTTCAAAAGCTCGCTGGATTTCCGCCGCCTCCATCGCTTCGTTTTGCGCTGCTATCTCTGCCGCCGTCAGTTTCTTCTTTTTACCCATAATTAATAGCTCCTTTCAAACAACTCACTTTCTTTAGAGCAAGCATCAGCGCCGCGATCATGCTTGCTCTCCTTTTTTCACGTACATCGTTGCTAGCTTCGAAAAATCCACCAATGGCTCCCTCACCGCCGTATCTGGATTATTAAAGTTATAATATAGCTCCGCCAATTCCTTCGTATTTAGCCTCACCGAATGCACGCCTATCTGGAACAGACCCGACATCACCGAATCGACACGATTATTGATTTCTGTCATCGCCTTGTCGTATGTTGCTCTATCAATCCTCGTCACCTCCGGCGTCTTGGCCTTCGAAAAACTCTTAAAGAAATTCTTGGTCTGTTGCAGCATCTTCTCAGCATCCGCCGAAGTATAATACGGAATAATCACAAAAAACGATTTGTCCATAATGTTCGCTTCCTGAGACAAGATATCTACGAAATTAATATAATCATCCATCAAAACACCGAGCAGCATATTATCATTGTTCCTGCGAATTTCCGACAAACGCTGCAAATATGGCCCAATATCTACTCTTTGCGACCTAATCATAATCTGCGTTGTAAACTTCAAGGAATTCAAAAAATTCTGGTAAGAATACTCTACACCTTCTCGCTCCATATCAGACATCAAATCAAAGTTAATCGACTTACAAGCCACCACTGCCCTAAAAGAACCATCTTTCATAATCACTACATTATCGCGTAACTCCGAAATCTGCAGCGTTGCCTGCGTCGACGTCGGCACATCTTTGTTCACAGATGTTGGCGCAATTTGGTTCGCCGCAATCGCCGCCGAACCCAAATTCGCAGCCGTCATATTTTGCATCCCCGGCTGTCCAGGCATCGCCTGTTGCCCAGGCATCCCTTGCTGTCCAGGCATCGCCTGCTGTCCGGGCATCGCAACCTGAGGTTGTCCTTGCGGCATCATAACCTGAGGTTGCCCCTGTGGCATCATAATCTGCGGTTGTCCTTGCATCGCAGATTGCTCCGGCATCATAATCTGCGGGCCACTTTGCACCCCAGGCATCACAGGCTGACCTTGCGGCATCGGCTGGTTCGGCATCATTATTTGTGGATTATCTTGCGGATTCATATTTTAGTGCAGCGATATAAAAACTTCGCCCTTTTCCTTTCCGTTAATACGATTAGCTTCTTTTTCGATCGTCGCAACCGAAAAATCGGGATTATTCGCTAGTTCTATTATACTAGGTTTTGCAGAAGTTGTCGCTTCTTTTTTCGTAGCGTTTTCCGACACAGCCTTAAGCTTTTCCACAGGCTTTAATACTGGAGTAATCACTGGCGTAATCACCGCCGGCGAACTATAATCAGGTTTTTCGTCAATCGCCATATCTTCTACCACCGGCGTCTCTACTATCGGTTTTTCTTCTTTTTTCTCAATTCTCGCCGCGCCGCCAATACTATTTTGTTCAATCTGCTCTCTCATTTCTTTTATCACTTCCTGGTGTCTCTCATTTTCATCCTTCGCGATAGTATTCTCCAAATTGTCAAAATGACTAGTTTCAAACATATCTGCTGTCGCATCTGCCTCCTCGACCAACTCATTCTTCACGCGATTCGGCCCCATCCCTTTAATAGCGTACCCTTCTGTATCGACGATATCAGCCAAAAACGACAGTCTATGCGTCGCCTCTTCCCCAGTAATGCTACGAGTCCTCGTCTCTTCAACTTTCTTCGGTGCCGTAATCATAATAGTAGACTCTCTCTGTCCCGGCGTCCATACTCTATTATGTGGTTTCAGATAATACGACACAATCGCCGCCAAGTATGTCTCCATCGGCTGATCCTTCTTAAGAGGCAAAGCCAAAACTGCCAGCAATAAAACAAACGGCAACGGTATTATCGCAAGCAGCGGAAAAAGCTGAAACAAACCCACTGCCAAAAAAATCAATCCACCAGCAATCAAAAGATAAATAAACTGCCGAAAACTAAACGGCCCTAAAAGTTTGTCGTCCGCCTCAACATCCTGCGGTACTTTATACTGCGCCATATATTATATATTATAACACAATAATCCGTTCAAACATAATCATCTTAATAGTTTTCTGGGTCGCTCAATAAGTCTTCAAGGTAGCATTTTAGCATATGTCCATCTGCATATTTATCATCTTCACGGAAACGTTTATAATCAATCACAATAGCGCTATCTTCGCCCAATATTTGTTTCAAATATTTCATAGACTCTTCAAAGAAAACATCTCCATCTTCGCCCTTCAAATCCTGCCACATATCATTGATCTGGGAAATAAACATTGCCCTATCTGTATCAGAATACGGACCATATACAGAATCTGGTACACCAGAATCATCCACCATTTGGCGAGCATTTCTCTTCTTGCGCTCTTCTTCGACTAAAGCTTTCATTCTTTTTCTATCGTCATCAAGTTTCATCGTAATAGATATTTCATCATCAAGCCCAAGCCATTTACGCACCCAGTCTTTAGCATTGTTTGCCGCACCAGAAGTTCTAGTGCGATAAATCTGATTCAACTTACCCTTCGAATCTAGAATTTGTCTAAACTCTGCGCCCGCCATTTTGTCCTTCAATTCCTTCATATCCGCATCGCGCTTCTTCATGGCCTCTTCAGCCGGTAAATCACCATATCTAGTTTGTATTTCAGCTTTCTCGCGCATTAATTCGCGATGCTCATCAATCGCCTTTTGATCCCAACCCTTCATATCCGTCAGCTCATATTCGTCAATCAAATGGCTTTGCAACGCCTTATAGTAATCCGACCTCAAACTTAAAATCTGAGTTGGTGTTTGACTCGATAAATAATCAATTGACTTTCCGCGGAAATAATCTTTTGCCTCATTACTCCGGTACAACGGATCTTTCTCGTCTTCCCATCTTGGCTTATCACCATTATATCCAGTCAAAAAACTAACTGCGCTCTTTAGTGGTTCACTACCAGACAAATACTTCAAGCTTGCAGAAATGAACGCTGGACCCATTGCGGTTTCAATTTCTTTACGCCTTTTTAAGTATTTTTCAATATCTAATTGCCCATTCTTAGTATAGGCATTAACCAGCATTTCATCCAAATTTGCATAAGCCGTCCGTTCTACATTATCTAAAGAAGTACCTTCAATCAAAACATCCATTGGTCGTTTTGCCTTACCTACTATCTTTTTTGTCGGATTATTATATTCCCAATCTTCATACTCACCAGTAATATATTCATCCAACGTCAAATGTGGATTCTGTCGTCTTTCGTTTGGGTCTTTTGTATTGTAAACACGCGCCGTTTCAAGATTAATATACTTACCAAATCTCCTTAGGAATGGGTCTCCATCCTTCACTTCGAACATCAAGAAACTCGCTAGAGATTGCGAAGCGTGCGTGCCCAAATCGACGCCACCACCATTATTCAAAATGTTTTCAAGCTGTTTGCGGACCATATCTGTATCACCACGCTGATTCAAAATCCTAAGACCCGGCATAATCAAATCAATCCTATCGGCCACTCTTTCATTCTTCGTTGCATCAAACTTAGTCGTAAGCTCATCTAGCCTATAATTAACATCCTGAGTTGCTGGTGTCTTACTAAAGTATTCTCCCATTGTAGCTTCAACTATCTTTTTCTGCGCCTCAAAACCCTTAGCAGCATTTGCAGCCGCAAAATGAATATTCTCATCATTATTCTTCATTATTTCGGCAGCAACATTATATCTCGCTCTTGCTCCATCTCTATCTTTGATATCATGCATCTTGTACTTAGAATTACCGCCATGTTCATCGTCCATATGGGCATTAATTGCATCTTCCATTCTTTGATGAAACCCACGAGCATTTTCATATTCAATCTTATGTCCACGCGCTTTCTCTATATTCAACGAATCGGCCGCATTAATATTTCTTATATCCAATTGTTCCAAACGAGCATGCCTCAACGTACCCTTCTTTGCATATTCCGCCAATCCTTCTTCCATATTATTTGCATCGCGAGCAATAACCCTCTGATATTCCATGCTTTCTGCCTGTCTACGATAAGCCCTCTCGCCTGCCCTTGTCGGTACACCTTTCCTGTCGTAATGTTTTCGAGCTCTATATGCCATGCCTCTTTCATGCGCCAATTTCGCATATTCATCCATATCTGCTTCTCTAGCTATCCTACGATTATTAATAAACTGCATCAACCTAAGTGACGGCGTATATGCCTTCCCCGACGCCAAATGTTTTTGCTTAGCCAACTGTCTCCGCGAATCCGCCCAACCTCTGCTGGCTGCGAGCGGTCTTGCCGCCAGCCCTTGCAACCTTGCATTGATATCGCTGAGGAACGTGCCCGACATCTTCATGAGTGACCAAGAGAAGAATAGCGGGAACACTTGCACCGCCACACCCAGCAGAATCCCAAATCCGTCACTTGCGCTCGCAATAATCGCAAACCCCGCCAAACTCGACGCCCCAAACAACAACGAAAACATTGGATAAAACACCAACATTTTCATCAACAAATCTTTCCATTTCTTAAACCATTTTTCCGTATTCGGCAAAATATAAGCCACAATCGCGAGTGGCGAAATCATGATCAGAAGCGCCACCACCGCCTGCCTCAAAGCAATTGTAATCAAACCCGAAGCCACCGCCACTAGCGCCCCTAGTACCACCGGAATCAACATCCAAATCGCCCCAGTCTCAAAGGCAATCACTCCGCCCAGCACCGTCAAAGCCGCTCCTCCCGCCAGAGACGAGAACATACTTGCATAAGAAAGTTTTGTCGTCGCCGTCATCGTCGCCCCTTTTTCCGCCAATACATTCGTTAGAGTCGACTCCTCTATTGCCGTAAACAAACTCCTCAGACCACTACCAATAATATTTGAACAATCCACCGCTAATGAACATATCAAAAAGCTTAAGTTCACCAAAATCGCCGCTACGATTAGTTTTGGCAGCGCTTTCTTGATCCCATAATTATTGATCCCATATCCCGTAATCTGCGAATAAATCACCACCAGAAGAAAGATAATAAACACCATATTGGTAATCCCACGGCAATACTTCCAAATCTCATAAATCGGCGACCCATCCTCTACAGAAATCGGTTTAATTATCAGTATTTCCTCAATCTTGTCGTAAAGCCAATCCACCGCCTCGGCAATCTTCCCTGTTGTCGGACATACCAGCCAACCAATCGCCCCCAAACTATTTTTACAACTATCACCATTCCCTAGTGGAGTAGTATTTGCCGGCTCCTCTGGTTCCTCCTCTTCAGCATCAGTCTCATCTTCTGCATTCATATCTTCGTCTAATCGGACTTGCTCTCTCGTCGCATTTGTGTTATTCGTGTTATTTGCATTGTTGGTGCTATTCACGACCTCAGCAAAAACCGAAGTATTCTGGCCAAAAACACCAAACACCCCTGTAATTAACATCATTATAGCAAAAAGACAGCCAAAAATGGCTTTTCTGAACTCCTTTTTTGTTCGTCTTTTCACTATCATAATTCTTTCGCCTCCCTTTTTAAGTCCCCAAAAGAGACCTATTTCTAGGCGTAACTACATTATAGCACACATAAGCGTTTTTGTCAATATAAACACCCTATATTTCCAAATATTTCAAAGATATGTTAAAGCATAAACATGAGCCTAATATTTAAGCATAACTATTGGACTTTTTTAAGTATTATGATAATATAAAATTATGTTGAAAAAACTTTTCTTTATTATTGCTTGTGCCGTCATGGTATCTTCGACCATCCTACTGCCCACTTTTGCCGAACCAACTATTATCAAAGGCCCCAATACCACAGTTAGTAACAAACATAAAACCAATCAAATAATAGGTTTAAAAGCAGTAGGGAATGCCATCAGTAATGGCATCAATAATGCAACCAGTGCGGATAATAGAAGCGACGATAATGGTAACTCAACCGGAAACTCGACCAGCGGAAGCTCCGATAGCAGTGGCAATAGTGGCAACAACTCTACTACTCAAACCTCTGGCAACGCCTCCTCTGGAGTCACCAACTCCGATGACGCCACAGATGGAGCCAAATCCGAATCAGCCGAAAACCATTACGACACAGTCGTCCCTAACACAGAAGCATCAACATTCTCCGGACGAGACGTCTCCGTTCTAGGCTTTGTATCCTGGGACAGCAACGTTAATATCAGCGACGAAGAATCTCTCAAAGCCGGCATCTGGACTATCGCCGCCAACGTCGCCACCGACATAGCGGTCGCCGCTACTTACTTAGTTTTAGGCTACGTCATCTACGGCGGTTACCTCTACACCTTTTCTGGCGGCGAAGCCGGCAAAGTCGAAAATGGTAGAAAAACTCTTGCTAGAGCTTTCTTAGGCCTCGCCATCGTTCTGTTAGCTAGCCTCATCATGAATACTATCCGTTTTGCTCTTCTTGGTAGTCAAGGTCGTCTCACCAACTGTGCTACCGCATCCTGCGTAGACCCAACGAGTATGGTCACCAGTGTCATCAATTGGTTCACTGGCATCGCCGGCGCCGTTTCACTCATCTTTATAGTTTACGGTGGTATTCTCTATATCACATCCTCCGGCGATACCGGTAAACTCGAAAAAGCCAAAAAGATGATCACCTACTCCCTCATCGGTCTCATCATCGTCGCCCTTTCAGTCGTTATCACCGCATTCGTTACTAACATTATCAAAGGAGGTTCATGAAAACAAAACTATTCAACATACTCGCTATTACTGCAATCGCTATCTCTTCCCTATTTGCTATGCCTGCGCTCGCAGAAGAAAAATCCTCGGGCGCCACTACTGGTAGCGGTGCAGCTACTGGCACTAAATCCGCCACCAGCACCAATATCTGTGGCAACAACGAATATCCTGAAGCAGTCCGACAATCCGCCGGGTGCAACAACAACGCCAATGCTCTACCAGGTATTATCCAAGTCATCCTCAACACCATCATCTCAGTCTGTGGCATTGTCGCTGCTATCTATGTAGTCATTGGTGGATACGGCTACATGACCTCTTCTGGCGATTCATCCAAAGTCGAAAAAGCCAAAAAGACCATCACCTACGCTGTCATCGGCATCATCATCTGTGCATTCGCCTTCATCATCGTCAACTGGGTCATCAGTACAGTAGCAAATGTAAAGACGGGAGCAGAAGCGTATTTGCCCTCAAAATATCTTGCTTTTTTCAAATAATAGTTATAAAATATAATAAATAAGTATAAAGGATATCAAATGAAAGAACTCATTACAAAATTTGCAATAGGCGAAGTATTAACAGATGTAACCGACGATGGTGACACCTTAATAGAAAACGTCAAAACCATTCTTAGTACTATTATTGGCGTACTAGGTTTTGTCTGCGTCGTTGTTATGATTATCGGTGGCGTTAACTATATGACCTCATCTGGTGACGCCGGCAAAGTCAAAAAGGCCAAAGACACCATCCTATATGGCTTGATCGGTCTCGTAGTCTGTGTTCTTGCTTTTGCCCTCGTCCAATTTGTAATTAGCACTATCCTCGCCAATTAATAAGGAAAGGTCATTTCATGAACAATCTCATTTTATTCGCGGCGGGGGAGCACGTCGACCAGGTCGGCGGCAGCAGCGATCTCACCGGAGCCGTTTCTGGCATCTTAACAGCCATTATCGCTGCTCTAGGTCTAGTAGCTGTAGTTGTCATGATTATCGGTGGCTACAATTACATGACTTCTTCCGGCGATTCATCCAAAGTCGAAAAAGCCAAAAAAACTATCCTTTATGGTCTTATTGGTCTAATCGTCTGCGCTTTAGCCTTTGTTATCGTTAACTTCGTCATTGGCACCATTCTCCAACAAGGTGACTCTAGTGGCAACTCAAATAGCGGCAATAGTTCACAACAACAGAACAGCAACAATAATAATTGATAATAAACCAATAAAAAACATCTCCTCTCGGAGATGTTTTTTTTTTAAAAGCAGTTTATTGAATCTCAATCTTCTTAGGGGCTTCAGTCTTTTCCTTTTCAAAAGTAATAGTAAGAACTCCATCCTTGAGCTCTGCCTTGACACTGTTTTCATCTTCGCGCACCTGCACTGGCAAAGCGATCGTCCTTGAAAATTCTCCCCAATAACATTCCTGAATATGCCATCTCGTGGTTTGTTCATCTTCGCCACCCGACAAAACACCAGAAATTGTCAAAATATTATCGGAAATACTCACATCAAGATCAGATTTCGAAATACCAGCAGTCCGAGCTTTGACTACTAATTTGTCGGCGGTTTCGTAGACATCCACAGCGAGTTGTCCTGGAAAATCGTCGGCACTTTCCCACTCATCTTCGACTGGTTCGCTGATTTCCTCGGCGGGAACCTCTTCTATCTCTGCAGCTGGTTCGATATTCTCTACGGGAGCTACGATTTCTTCTTCGCCTCCTCCCAAGAATGCTGCAGCAAGGTCGTCTTCCATCAGCAAATCATCACTGTTTGTACGAGCCATATTTCCTCCACTTATATTGTTATGCTTTATTATAAAGCATCTTTATAGTAAAATCAAGAGAATCATGCCAAATATTGTAAAAAACACAACAACTCCCGGCATTCTAGACCTCATCGCGCCGCACTCCTGTAGAGGTTGCGGGCATATCGGTAACGTTATTTGTGAACGTTGTAAAAAAAACATATTAGCTTCACATCACAATTTTTGCCCATCGTGTAAAACCCCCAACACCAACGGAATCTGCCAAAAATGCCAAACCAAGTCCCCGCTACCCACTTTCGTTTTTAGTGAACGCTCCGACCTTCTTAGCGGTCTCATCTATGATTACAAATACAATTCCGTTCGAGCCTTAGCCCGCCCCCTCGCCGAATTTATCGATTATTCGCTCCCCCATTACGATGAAAAAATATATCTCGTCCCCCTCCCCACCATCAGCCGTCATATTCGCTCACGCGGTCTAGATCATACTTACGCTATCGCAAAACAACTCGCAAAACTCCACCAAAACTACTATGTTTCCAAACTACTCCTCCGCAACAACTCCTCCGTTCAAGTCGGCGCGAACGCCAAAGACAGACTTAGCCAAGCCAAAACCGCCTACTCCCTTAATCCCAAAACTCCTATCGAAAAAGACGCCACCTATCTTTTAATCGACGATGTCTGGACCACCGGCGCCAGTATGAAATCCGCCGCCAAACTCCTCCAAGAGTCCGGTGTCAAAAGCATCAACCTAGCCATTTTAGCGGTCTCCGTTTGATTTCAATCAAACAACCCTCAACAAAAATGAGGCCTAGCCTCATTTTATCTTTTCAGCGATTTTTCTATTTCAAAATCTAAGACGTAGTCGTCGGTGAGCTTGGCAATGCCGAAATTACGAAGTTCACAATCGCAAACGCCAAGAAAGAAATCACTAGACCAATTATTGCATAGAGTACGGTATTTTTCGCGTCTGTCACTTTCTTTGAATCACCACCAGAAACCACATACTTGATACCACCAATAATAAGCATAATCACCGCCACAATACCTACAATATAGAGAATGGTATTTGTTACTTGCTTAAATACCCCCATATCACCAAAAAGATCCTTTGGGCAGCCATCGCATCTAGCCGCCTCCGCACCTTCCTGCAGAGTTAAAGCCGACACGCTCGATAGCCCAGCCAAGCTAACCACTCCCACCATTAAAACTGATAACAAAAGCTTAAAAACGTTTTTCATAGCTCAATTATACCACAACGTACCATTTATGGCAAAAATCCCCAACAAAAAACGCCAAGATGGCGGATTATAGCACGAAATTGGCGGAGGGTGGGAGATTCGCACCTAATAATTAAGCTATCAAATCAAATCGCGTAGCGATTTGTCATAATCAAAAAAGAAAATCAGGACATGCGCCTGTTTTCTTTTTTATACTAGTTTCTTTGCTAAACTTTCTTTTCTAAAGAAAGTTTAAGCCAATGGCGGAGGGTGGGAGATTCGAACTCCCGCTCCAGATCACTCCAGACTAACGATTTAGCAAACCGTCCCCTTCAGCCACTTGGGTAACCCTCCATTCATACCATTCTACCACATTTTTTTAATTTGTGATACAATAAGAGCATGGCAAAAAGCATAAATGATATTTCTTGGGAAGCCGAGGAATACATCGTTCGTGAACACAACGCTTGGTGGTATATCGGCCTATTTCTCGTGTGTGCAGGTTTATCTGCTCTGGCGATTTTTCTTGGCTGGTGGACTTTTCTTGCACTCGTTATCCTCAGTGGTATCGCTATCCTTATTTCTGCCTTGCGTCCGCCACGCAAAATCCACTACGCCCTCACGTCCGACGGTCTCACCGAAGGCAACAATCTTCATCCCTTCACCAACTATCGCGCCTTTGGTATTCTCAAAGAAGGCACTCATTTCTCTGCCGTCCTCATCCCCAAAAAACGCTTCAGCCTTAACACCAAAGTCTATTTTCCTGGAAATAGCGGCGAGCAAATCGTCGACGCTCTAGGTGCTCGTCTACCCATGGAAGAAGTCAAACTCGATTTTCTCGATAAAATTGTAAACTTCTTGCGTATTTAAAAAATCTGTGCTAATATTAACATAAGTATAATCTAAAAGGTGGGTAAATATGGAACAAACTCAAAACGTAGATAACGATCTACAAAAAGCAATTGACGATATTACTAATACGACCAGCGTGGATCCAGTTTTTTCGGATCCAGTCGCCGCGCCTTCTTCTGTGCCAGAAGGAGATACTGGTGAGCTAGGCGAGCCAATTGGCCCTTTCCCAGAGCCAAAAATCGAAATGGTCCAACCAGCTCCAGAGCCAATTGCCCCTCTCGAATCCGTCAATATTCCAGAGCTTAGCCCCGCCCCTGCACCAGCTGTTCCAGACATGCCCGCACCTGCCCCAGTCGTAGAACAGCCCACCCCAGAGCCCATTCCGCAGCCCCTCAACACCGGCGAAGTCAAAAAAGCCGCTCTTCGCGACCTTGTCCCCTTGCTCGATAGAATCAGCATGGACAATTCCGAAAAGTTCAAAATCTACAAAGACATTTTCGATGATCTCAAAGATTACACCATTTTAGAGCCAGCCTATCGCGCCGCTCGCGAAATCCCCAACGAAGTCGAGCGCGCTGAAGCTCTGCTCTATCTCATCCAGTCCATCGACAAAATGTAATTAGCTAACCCACCTCACAAAAAAATAAGCCCCGCAGGGCTTATTTTTTAGTATCCCATCCCCATACCGCCACCATCCATGGCTGCCGGTTTTTCTTCTGGGATTTCGCATATCAACGCTCCCATCGTAATCGCTGTTCCGGCAATCGAAGTAGCATTCTTGACTGCCTCTTTCGTCACTTTTGCTGGATCAATCACGCCAGCCTTCTTTAGCTCTATCAGTCCCTTTTCTGGCGTCATTACGTTTATACCCATACCAACCTTCGCATCCTCCACCTTAGCCAGCAAAGCCTGCGCATTCAGACCAGCATTTTCCATAATATGCACAAATGGAGTCTTCAAAGCATTCTTCACAATCCTCGCCCCCGCATCTTTCTCATCTAACTTAGAAGATGCGTTAACTAGCGTCACACCTCCACCAGTCACGATTCCCTCAGCTAATGCCGCCTTGGTGGCCGCCACTGCATCATCTACGCGGAATTTCTTTTCGTCAATCTCAGTTTCCGTTGCACCACCTACCTTAATCACCGCAACTTTACCAGACAAAGCCGCTGCGCGCTTCTCAAATTCTTCTCGCTCGTAATCCGATTTCGCATTATTGGCAAAAGTATGAATTAACTCAATTCTCTCCGCCACCTTCTTCTTGTCACCTGCGCCTTTAATAATAGTGGTCGCATCCTTCTCCGCAATCACCTTACTCGCAGTACCCAGCACTTCTAGCCCGACTTCCTCCAGTTTCAATCCTTTCTCAGAAGACACCACTGTCGCATCGGTCAAAATCGCAATATCTTCCATCACAGCCTTTCGTCTCTCACCAAATGCCGGTGCTTTGAGAACCAGCGAATTAAATACACCCTTCAGCTTATTCAAAACTAGTAGGCTCAGCGCTTCGCCTTCAACTTCCTCGGCAATTATCACCAAATCCTTCTTGCCGGTTTGCGCTACCTTTTCTAAGAGAGGCAAAATATCATTCGCCGCCGAAATCTTCCTATCAGTAACTAAAATCAAAGGCTTCTCAAACACCGCTTCCTGACGATTCACATCCGTTACAAAGAATGGCGAAGAATAGCCCTTGTCATAAGAAAACCCTTCTACAATTTCCTGCTCCATCGTAAGCCCCTGCCCAGCTTCTACAGTCACCACACCATCCTTGCCAATCTTAGAAATCACTTCAGCAATCAGTTTACCAATCTCTGCATCACCGGCCGAGATCGTCGCAACCTCCGCCACCTTCGCCGAATCACCATCAATCTTCTCGGCCTGCTTCTCAATCTCGTTAACCACCTCCTTGCCAGCCTTCTCAATTCCGTGCCGAAGCTCCATCGGATTCATCCCCGCCGCAATCAGTTTATTTGCCTCATTCAAGATATTATAAGTCAAAACCGTCACAGTGGTAGTGCCATCCCCAGCTACCTTATTTAGCTTCTGTGCCGCAGTTTTAATCAGTTTTGCGCCCACAGCCTCACCTAGAGACTCGTTCTTGTTTGGAAGCTCCACTGCTTCTGCCACCGTTACACCATCGTGCGTAATCACCGGAGCGCCATACTCTTTCTCTATAATCACGTTCTTGCCCTTCGGTCCAAACGTCACTTTCACCGCATCATATAATTGCTTTGCACCAGATAGCACTTTTTCCCGTGCCTCCGCTTCGTAAAAGATTTTTTTTGCCATTTTTACTCCTTATTATAAAAAGTTTTCCACATGTTTTCCACAACTTATTCTTCTACAGAGTTGCCAGAACATCCTCTTCCTTCAAGATAATATAGTCTTTTCCATCGACTTTTATTTCGGTAGTCGAATACTCTTTGTAGACAATCTTGTCTCCTTTTTTCACAGATTTCACTTCCGGACCCACAGATTCTACCACTGCGTATGCTGGTTTTTCTTTAGCCTCGCCCAGCAGTATTCCAGATTTTGTCTTTTCGAGCGGTTTTTCCACCACTGCCACCACTCTATCTTTCAATGGTTTAAGCGCCATGATTATTTACTCCTTTTCTAGCCCTATTATAGCACAAAAACTAGCACTTGCAATACGCGAGTGCCAAAACTTTCTATCATTCGCCATTCATTCTTATTGAAAAAACCTTTTTCTTAAATCAAATTCACAACTCTATCGTAAAAAGGAAAAGAGCCGGTACTAAGACCGGCCCATAATGTACAGAAGACGACGTCAATCGATGGGTAATGTATCTTTGAATGTGGCATGAGTTTTAATAACAGGCGAATCGAATAAACAGCAGATTCATTGTGAAGCAATAAAAACTAAAACAATAAGTTTCTGAAACACAAAAGAGTCGATAGCTACTTATCTTAAGACCATTTGTTACAATTAAAACCTCAGGTTACAAAGAGCTACAATAGTTCCAATTATTAAAAAACGTCGTCCCCCGTGCATTACATTCTACACCATTCCCAAATATCTGTCAAGTATTTTATAATAAAATTACCTCAAAACTATATTTTTCCCTATTATTCCACTCATCTACCGCTCGTTTTACCCCAGGAAGAGCCGGATTTGTATAATCGTGCACAACTAATATCCCCTCGTCGCTCATCCTTGGCGTCACCAGTCTCAAAGAATCCCTAATCGATTCATAAAAATCTCCATCTAAAAACGCAAATGCAATTTTCTCTGGCATATCTTCTGGCGTCAAATCGCTAAACCACGCTTTTTTTATCCTTGGTACCGGCAAATTGGCGCGCAAAAACCTCTCTTTCACTTCTCTCTTTGTCGCCGCCAGCTCTCCACTCCGAAACAATACCCCCATCACCGACTTATCTACTTCCTTTTTCTCCGGCAACCCTTCAAACGAGTCATAAATCCACAACTTTTTCGCATCTTTTCCACCAAGCTCCTGAGATGCTTCAGCGTAAATGCTAGGCGAGGAAGAAGGAGTAGCGGAAGGAGACGTACTTCGTCGTACGTCGACTGAGCAACGCACCTTCTCACGAAGCCTAGCGTCGCGCTGAAGCATCTCAGCCAAAATTAGTGAAGTGTCTCCCCTATAACACCCCATTTCCACAAAGTCTCCAGGCACTTTTACACAAGCCCTCGCGAGCTCCAAAATCCGCGCAGTTTCCTTTTCATTAACTTGATCATTTTTCCAAGCCATTCATCCCCAATCTTTCTGCTATTTCAGTACATTTTTCAAACACTTCACTTTCATTAAACGTCAAAATCTTCTTATCCTCCATCAATACTTCCCCATTTACTATCGTCGTCACCACTTCCGAACCATTCGCACTATAACATAATGCACTCACCAAATCATTCCTTGGCACAAACTCCGGCACCTCTAAATCTAACACTATTATATCCGCCAGCGCCCCCTCAGAAATCTCCCCTATTTCACCTTCCATCTGCAGCGCCTTTGCTCCGTTTATTGTCGCAAACTTCACCACTTCACTCGCATCCACGCATTTCGCTTTTTTCTCATCTCCCTTATATACCAAACTTGCAAAATTCATCTCCTGGAACATATTCTGCGTATTGTTACTGCCGCTCCCATCTGTCCCGAGGCACACATTCACCCCAGCCTCCAGCATCTTAGAAACCGGCGCAAACCCATTTCCTAGCTTCATATTACTTCGCGGATTTATCGCTACGCTCACCCCTTTTTCCTTCAAAATCTCAATATCTTTATCTGTCGCCTTGACTAGATGTGCCCCAATGGTCGGCAGGTCAAACAACCCCGTCTCCGCCACAAACTCCACTGGCGTCTTTCCATCTTGCTCCGCCGCAATTCCTTCCACTTCTGCTTGCGATTCTGACATATGAATCGTCGCCATCATGTTTCTTTTGAAGCCAGTCTCTCGCACTAGTCGAAGCAAACTCTGCGGACTCGAATACGGCGCATGCGGCGCCAAGATAAACTTCACCCTATCGCTATCAGTATTCATCTCCGCATCTTCCAAAAACTCATTTAATCGCCGGAGCGCTTCCGGATCATCCGCCTCTTTCACTAGCCCCCTGCCGATAAACGCTCTCATCCCACTTTTTCGCGCCGCTTCCGACACTACTTTACTCCGCATACACATATCTACAAAACAAGTCGTCCCAGTCCTTATCATCTCCGCAATTGAGAGCAAACTCGTCCAGTAGCAGTCTTCTGCGCTCATCTTATCTTCCACTTCTTCCACCTTGTGCAACCAATCAAAGAACTCCAAATCATCCGCGAAGTTTTTAAATATACTCATATAAGCATGCGTATGTGCATTGATGAGCCCTGGCATCACTAGCTTATTCGCCGCATCAATTATCTTATCAAACTCACCGCTAACTTCCTCCCCATCCAAAACCACCTTCTCTATCCTCTTCCCCCCAATCACCACACTCCCCCTCTTCGCTTTAAATCCTTCCCCCTCTGCCAGTAGCAGCTCCCCATTCTTTATCAAAATCCTCATATCTTCTCCTAATTTCTTCTCTCTATTATATCAAACTCCTCTGATAAACTGACAAATCCTCTAATCTTTGCTATAATGAAAGTACAAATTCCGACGAAGAGGAAACTAAAGCGTGTTAGTGCGCATGTGGAGTCCTCTTCATTTTTTTAGCTCCACTTTTTCAAATCCCCACCACATATATCTTAAGCATTATGCAGAGGGCTCCGGAACGGCACGAACAGAAAACACTAGCTACCAGAGGCGACGCAGCGCACTGTCCTCCCGTAATGCTTGTTGTTGTTGTATGTGCCTGGGTTGACGCTAGAATAATCCAGGAGCAAGTAGTAGGCGCGGCTAGACGAGCTCGCCGTAGACGACCAATAGTAGCCGCTCGAGCCACGATTGCTCACCGAACCACTGCTGACGTAGCCGGAATAGACGAAATTTACTGGGTATTTACGCCAACGGAGAGAATCGGCTGCAGTGGATTGAGATTGTCCAGTACCACCCATTTTTCTGTCTAAGTATGAGAAGCCAGTGACTTTGTTTGCTGCGTCTGATGCGCCTTGTTCTATGTCACCAGTACTAGCATTACCTAGTGGAATCTTCCAGCCAGTTGGACAGATGGATGTAGTGTTGTAATCGCCGCTGGAATAGGCAGTGGTATCAGCAATAGCGGCTGCCCAAGTGTAGTAGTTACCATAACTGTACATTGCTACAGTATTAGCTGTTGGGGTGGAGGCTCTAGAGCTAGTATTGTCGTGATTGTAGCGTGGGAAGCGGTAACCAGCGTTACTGGTACCGATATTTATGGTACTATCAGAACCATCGGTGCTGTATAGGCTGTTGACGGTGGTGATATTGTTTGCCCAGGCGTTTTCTGGGTCGGCAAGGCCAGCAAACTGGCCGCCGTAACCTTGGGCGAGGGAGCCATTAGCGTTGTCGGTACCGGTATTTTCTAGGCGTAAGTTTTCTATCATCCAGCAGTTACCGTCGGCAAGTTTAGCGATGGCGTAGGTTTGGTTGTCACGCTGGTCGGTAAGGGCTGTTACTGCACCTGAAGCTAAACTACTACAACCCGTCCATCCCTGGAGACTGCCAGCAGATTTAATCCACCTAGCATAAAGCGAAAGCCCAGGATTATCTCCAGTATATTCACCAGCCGTGAAGGTGATTGTCTCTTGTGGACCTAAGTAGCCAGTTGTATCAGAATAATCAAAAGTCTTACTCCAGCCAGCAAAGCCATAGCCTTCGCGACTAAAATTAGAGGCAAGCAGTGTGGCAGAAGTGGCAGAAGCAGAAATAGTCTGACACCCCATGGAGCCTTCTACATTAGAGCCATTTGGATAATAGCAGATTTGTCCAGCCTGAGTAGTCTCTGGATGCAGCGGTGTTTCACTCGCCGGATGCACCATAGTATATTTCACTTTCCCACTATATGTATCCGCCACCTGATTACTCGCTATAAAAGATGCGTAAGTCGTCGTAAGCGTACTCCCTACCGCGCTCGTCCCCACATCCGTACCAGAATCTTTATGTGCTACCTTAGTATAGCTATCTGGTACCGCGCTATAACTACCAAATCCATTATCTAGCGTTAATGCATAAGTCGCCGTACCATCAGTTTCTAATTTCATGGCCCAGTTAGACACACTTCCGCTCGTCGCCGTGCCCGTGGCAATTTTTTGATTATTCGCCACGCCAATTAGCTTGGTGTGATCCTCGCCAGTGTATTGGTCGCCAGTAAATCCTATCGCGTAGATAGAGAATCCTTCGCTATCATTACAGAGGACTTTCAGTGTAGTCGTACCGATATCATCCTCATATGTACCATTTGTTACATTGGCACTATGCGTATTCTGACCCGTCCCCGTCATTGTGCATGATACTGGTATCGTGATAGCAACATCATCAATCACATCATCTGCTTTTACTACGTTCGACGCAAGGCTCGCGCCAGCCACCACTATCAAACCTACCATTCCCCCTAGCGCTATATTTGATAATTTCATGTCAACATAATCCTTATGTTAACTATTATACACTATATTATCATATACTTCTAGCTTCTCACTTTTTTGTTCACATCTTTTTTTCCAAAAAGAATTTGAGCTAAATATTCCCCGGTCGGCGTCTTCGCATGCTTTGCTAGCTCTTCCGGCGTCCCTTCCGCCACCACCATACCACCTTTGAGCCCACCTTCTGGTCCCATATCTATTATCCAGTCCGCCGACTTTATCACGTGCAAATTGTGTTCAATCACAATCATCGTATTTCCTCCATCCACCAGCCTATTCAGAATCGAGAGCAACCTCTTCACGTCATCCGAATGCAGCCCTGTTGTCGGCTCATCTAGAATATACAAAGTCCGTCCAGTAGAACGTCTCGATAACTCCGTTGCAAGCTTTATTCTCTGAGCTTCTCCGCCTGAAAAAGTAGTTGCCGGCTGCCCTAACCGAATATATCCTAGCCCAACCTCTTGAATCGTCTTAAGTTTCGCAGCAATCGACGGAATCGATCCGAAGAAATCTACTGCCTCGTCAATCGTCATGTCAAGCACTTGTGAAATATCTTTCCCCTTATATTTCACCTCCAGCGCCTCCGCATTATAACGCCTACCATGACACGCCGGACACGTCACATACACGTCTGGCAAGAAATGCATTTCAATCTTGTTTACGCCATCACCCTGACAATGCTCGCACCTTCCACCCTTCACATTAAACGAAAACCTTCCGGCCTTATACCCACGTACCTCCGCCTCTGGTTGATTGGCAAATAATTCACGAATTGCCGTAAAAACCCCAGTATACGTCGCCGGATTCGATCTCGGCGTTCGTCCAATTGGTGATTGATCAATCACGATTACCTTATCCAGATTCTCAATTCCATCAATCCTCTCATGCGTCCCCGACACCGTCTGCGCTCGATGTAATCGTGCGAGAAGCTCATTTGCCAGAATCGAATTCACCAGCGTCGACTTTCCCGACCCAGACACGCCCGACACTACATTGAATACGCCAAGTGGAAAATGTACATCAATGTTCTTAAGATTGTTCTCTCTTGCTCCTATCACCACTAGTTCGCGACCTTTACGTGCTTTACGGCGTTTCTTCGGCACCGGAATCGTCATTTCACCAGACAAATACTTTCCAGTTATCGAATTCGGATTCGCCATAATTTCCTCTGGCGTTCCGCATGCTACCAGCTTTCCACCCTTTGCCCCCGCCCCTGGTCCGATATCAATAATATAATCTGACTCCAACATTGTGTCTTCATCATGTTCCACCACTAATACCGTATTTTTCAAATCACGTAAATGTTTCAACGTCGCAATCAATTTATTATTATCCCTCTGATGCAACCCAATCGACGGCTCATCTAGTACATATAGCACTCCCTGCAGCCCAGACCCAATCTGCGTCGCGAGCCTAATTCTCTGCGCCTCCCCACCAGAAAGCGTATTCGCCGCCCGTCCAAGTTCCAAATACCCTAAGCCCACATCTTGCATGAATTTCACTCGCTCACGAATCTCTTTTAAAATTGGACCAGAAATCTGACTTTCCGACTCCGAAAAACCCAAATCCTGCGATAATACCTCAAGTGTCGCATCCACATCCAAATTACACATGTCCACAATATTCAAATCATGCACTGTCACCGCGAGTACCGCCGGTTTCAACCTCGCTCCATTACAAGTCTGACACTTCCTCACCCTCATAAATCTCTCAATATCATGCTTTGTAAAATCCGACACCTTCGGGTCGTGATATCTCCGCTCCAGCATTGGTATCACACCTTCGTAAGTTGTCTCGTATATCGTCCCATCCGCAAATCGCCCCGAACCAGAAATCCTCATTTCATATTTCTCATCCCCAGTTCCGTATAAAATCATATGGCGCGTTTCTTCCGAAAGCTCCCCAATCGGCGTATACACATTAAACCCATGTTTCGCCCCCACCGACATCAATCTCTTCAGCCACCACGAATCCTGCCCCACTCTATTAAACGGCCGAATCCCCCCCTCCGCAATCGTCAGATTGTTGTTAAATACTAGTCCAGGATCAATTTCCATTCGCGTACCAAGACCAGTACAAGTCGGACAAGCTCCTTCCGGCGCATTAAAAGAAAACAATCTCGGCGTCAGCTCCGGTATCAACTCATCCGGATGGTCCGGACATGCATACCTCTGCGAATACGTCAAAACTTCCGTATTTTCCGCACTGATTCTCGACTCTCCCACCGCCGTCGCATTATCTGTTACGCGTAAAAGTTCCAGAATCCCCTTACCCATTTCGAGCGCCTGCTCAATTGAGCCCGAAATCCTAGTTCTTTGCTCAGGACTTAGCACAAATCGATCAACCACAATTTCAATATCATGTCTTTCGTTTTTGTTTAGTTCCGGAAATTCATCTAGAGCGTAAATTATTCCATCTACGCGGACTCTAGAAAACCCTTTCGCCGAATACTGTTCCGGCAAATGCTGAAATTCACCTTTCTTCGCCTGCACAATCGGCGCAAGTAGCATGCATTTAGAACCCAGTGGCAACTTCATCACCTCATTTACAATATCCTCCGCGCTCCGCCTCGATACTTGCCTTTTACAAATCGGACAATGTGGCACCCCCACCCGCGCAAACAACAATCTCAAGTAATCATACACCTCTGTCACTGTCGCCACCGTTGAACGTGGGTTTCTTGATGTCGATTTCTGGTCAATCGAAATCGCCGGCGAAAGCCCAGTTATTGAATCCACATCCGGTTTGTCCATAATACCTAGAAACATTCTCGCATAAGAGCTCAGAGACTCCACATACCGCCTTTGCCCCTCCGCATACACCGTATCAAAAGCCAGAGACGACTTCCCTGACCCAGATAATCCCGTAATAATCACTAGTTTATCGCGTGGAATATCCACGTCCAAATTCGCTAGATTATTTTGCCTCGCACCCCTCACTTTTATCACATTTTCGGCACCAAAAATCTCATCCTTTCCACTAATTTCCTGCTTTTCTTCTCTTACCATCTCATCCTTCTCTTAAATAAACGCATATATTATACCAAAAAATTTAAACTTTGTCTATGGTATAATAGTACTCATAATGAATTCAAAAAAACTAGTTTCTATTATCATCCCCGTCTACAATACTGCCAAATTCCTCCCTCGTTGCCTTAATTCTGTCCAAAATCAAACCTACAAAAACCTAGAAATCATCCTAATCAACGATGGTTCTACCGATAATTCGTTAACTATAGCAGAGGACTATGCCAAAAAAGACCCCCGTATCAAGATTATTACCCAAAAGAATCAAGGCCTTTCCGCCGCCAGAAACACTGGACTCAAAAACGCCACCGGTGACTTTATCACTTTTGTCGATTCCGACGACGAAATCAAATCCGAAATGATTGAAGAGCTTTTAGACGCAATCGAAACTACCAGCGCCAATATCGCCGCCTGCTCATTTTCAGAATCCTTCCCAAATGGCAAAACCAAAAGCTTCAACCATAATTATCCCAAAAAAGTCTACGACACCGAAAATGCTTTAAAAGCCATGCTAAGAGAAGTCGGCTTCAATGTCACTGCCACTATAAAGCTCTTTTCCAAAAACACCCTAAAAGGTCTCGAATTCCCCATCGGCAAACTCCATGAAGATGTCGGCTTTACTTACAAAGCCATCCTAAATGCTCAAAAACTCATCTTTCTTCCACAAGATTACTACATCTACCACCACCACGATTCATCAATCATCAGTAAATTCTCTGACCAAAAATTTGATCTCATCACCCTTACCGACCAAATGTGCGACGACATTGAAAAGAAATATCCAGATCTCAAAGACACGACTAATGAACGTCGTATGCGTGCTAGATTTTCAATTCTTCGCCAAATCCCCACCACTCACCCACAAGTCAAATCTCTCATATATTATCTTAAAACTCATCAAGATTTCATCACTAAAAACCCAGAAGCCACCAAAACCGACAAAATCGCTCTAAAACTTGCTCTAACCAATATTAAACTATTTCAACTAGCTTACAAATTGTTCAAATAGTTAATCGTATCTCGCATCGCGTCTTCTATACTCAACTCCGCCTTCCAGCCGAGTTCTTTTTCTGCCTTTGATGGATCAGCGTATATTTCCGCCAAATCACCAGCTCTACGTCCTACTATCTTGTACGGCAACTCTTTCCCACTCGCTTTTTCAAAAGCTTTAATCATTTCAAACACCGATGTTCCTTTACCCGTCCCAAGATTATAAATCAAAATCCCAGGCTTCATTTTATCTATCACGGCCACATGTCCACGAGCCAAATCTACTACGTGGATAAAATCCCTAATCCCACTTCCATCCGGAGTTGGATAATCATCGCCATAAACACTAAGTTCTTTAATCTCGCCCCGCGACACTTTCATAATAATCGGCATCAAATTATTCGGGATATCATTCGGATCCTCGCCAATTAACCCCGACGGATGATTCCCGACCGGATTAAAGTAGCGCAAAATTACCGCCTGAAACTCTGGGTCAGATTCAGCCACATCTTTCAAGATCTCTTCAATCACATGCTTCGTCTCACCATAAGGATTCGTAATCCCCATTCCAGTCGGCATCGTCTCATCAAGCTTTGGGGTTGGCTGCTCACCATATACCGTTGCCGACGAGGAAAAAATTATCTTATTAACATTATGCTTTTTCATGCATTTGAGAAGATTAATTGTACCGCCAACATTGTTTTCGTAGTACTTTAAAGGCTTCTCAACCGATTCGCCCACCGCTTTAAGTCCTGCAAAATGTATCACCAAATCATATTTGTTCTCACTAAAGAGCTTGTCCATCCCTTCAAAGTCCAACAAGTCTAATTCATAAAAATTCGGCTTCTTTCCGGCAATCTCTTCAATTTTATCAAGCACCGTAATCTTTGAATTAAACAGATTGTCCATTACGTCAATCTCGTAGCCTTTTTTGTATAATTCAATAATTGTATGTGAACCGATATAACCGGTCCCCCCAGTAACTAATATTTTCTCCATATGACAATTATAGCATTCTATGATAGAATAGATAAAATAATATGGAGTGCATTTATGTTTTTTGTTGATTTCCTTGGTTGGATTATGAAGTTATGTTACAACATGGTTGGTAACTACGGCGTCGCAATCATTCTCTTTACTCTAGTCAGCAAAATCATCCTACTCCCCATTTCAATCTGGGTGCAAAAAAACTCCATCAAAATGGTCAAAATGCAGCCAGAAATCAATCAACTTAAAACCAAGTATTTCGGCGACAAAGACACCATCGCTGAAGAAGAATCTAAAATCTATAAAAAATATAAATATAATCCCCTTGCTTCTCTCGTCCCACTCGTTGCCCAGATCATCCTGCTTCTCGGCGTAGTCGAAATCGTCAAGAATCCTAGCCTTTACATCGGCGTCGAAAATCTCGATTTCGATTTCCTTGGTTTTGATCTTCGTTGGATCGCTATCGAAAACGGCGGCACTGCTATTTGGATTCCAGTTATCGCCGGCCTTTCCGCTCTTGCACTTTGTATCGGTCAAAACATCATGAACCCTCTCCAAGCCGAACAATCCAAGTGGAATAAATACGGCATGCTAGTTTTATCAGTTGGTCTTTCAATATATCTGGGTACATTTGTAACCGCCGGCGTTGCTCTCTACTGGACTGCTAGCAATCTCATGGCAATTCTTCAGCAATGGCTACTTAACATTTTCATCAATCCTAAAAAACACATCGATTACAAAGCTCTCGAAAAATCACGCGCCGAACTAAAAGAGCTTCAAGATCTTAACAAATCCAACAAACGCACCAAAGAACAAATCAAAAAAGAAAAAGCCGATTACAAACGTTTCTTTTCAATCGTTAATAAAAAACTCGTCTTCTATTCCGAAAGTAATGGTTTTTATAAATACTACAAAGGAATGATTGAATACATTTTAAAAAATACCAACCTTACTATTCATTACATCACTAGTGATTACAATGATCAAATCTTCGAACTCGCCAAAACCGAAAAACACATCAAACCATACTATATTGAAGAAAAGAAGCTCATCACTTTAATGATGAAAATGGACGCCGACGTAGTCGCTATGACTATGCCAGACATTAATAACTATCACATTAAACGCAGTTATATCCGTAAAGACATCGAATACGTTTATATCCCACATGGCATCGATAGTCCAAATCTCACAATGCGTAAAGGCTCAATGGACAATTACGATTCAGTCTTCGTCACCGGCAAATATCAACGCGAAGAATGTGAAAAAACCAACAAAGTCTATAATCTTAAAGATCGCAAAATCATCAATTTAGGTTATCCTCTACTGGATGAAATGATTACCGATTACAAAAAATCCTCTAAGAAAACCACCAAGAAAAAAACCATTATGATTGCGCCTTCTTGGCAAAAGGATAACATCATCGATCTCTGTCTAGACCAAATTCTTGATTTATTAAAAGGTGAAAACTATCAAGTCATCGTTCGTCCACACCCTCAGCATGTTCGTCATATGAAAGAAATGTTCAACAAAATGCAAGAAAAATATCAAGACACTAACATTACTATCCAAACCGACTTCTCGTCTACCGATTCCGTATTTAATGCTGACCTCCTCATCACTGACTGGTCTAGCATCGGCTATGAATATGCCTTCACTACCGAGAAACCGGTCATTTCTATCGATACTCCAATGAAAATCATGAATCCTGAATACAAAAAGATCAAAGTTGAACCTTTCAATATTTGGGCACGTTCTGAAATTGGAGAAGTCGTCAAAGTTAAAGACGTTAAAAATATCAACAAAACCGTCCAAAAAATTCTCAAAGATCCTAAAAAATACCAAAAGAAAATCGCAACCCTTAAAAAAGATTCGATGTATAATTTAGGAAACAGCGCCAAAGTTGGCGCCGAGTACATTATTCAATGCGTTCAAGATAAAATTAAAGAAAGGAAGAAAAAATGAACGAAATATTAAACTTTGGTTATATCGATCCTTCAGTTATGACCTATGCCATTCAAGCTGGAGCTGGTATTGTCATTGCAGTAGGAGCCTTCGTTGGTCTATATTTCCGAAAAACCAAGAAAAAAGTCAACAAAAAACTTGGCATCGATGAAAACAAGAACAAAGAAGTCGAATCCGACGAAATTGAAGTTAAAAACAAGTCCAAGAAAGCCTAATTCTTTAGAAAGTGTGTTATGTATTACCTGAATCCGAAACTTAAAGAGCTAAACCGAATCTTCGACCAAAACGACAGAAGCGATTATTTACGTCTAGACTTAAATGAGAACCCAGGAGGTTTGCCTAAAGAAATTGTCAAGAAAGCTTTAGACAAAATTACGCCAGAGCTTGTTGCCGAATATCCAGAAACTAGGCATTTCACAGAAGTATTAGCTAGGCACCTTCATACCGATACTTCACATCTCTGCCTAGTCAACGGCTCCGCAGAAGGTATACGTTATATCTTCGAAGCTTTTACTAGTGAGGGTGGTCGCGTCGTAGGAGTCGTCCCGTCTTATTTTATGTTCCAAATTTATTCGGAAATGTACGGTAGAGAATTTGTTCAAGTTCCATATGATAATGATCTAAAAATGGATGTAAACCACATTATTGATAAATTAACTGAAGACACACAATTATTGATTCTATTGAACCCCAACAATCCTATGGGTAATACTTACAGTGAAACCGAATTTAAAAAAATCCTCAGTGTAGCCAGAGCCAAGCAAATCACTATTCTGATAGACGAAGCTTATCACTATTTTTATCCTAAAACTTTTCTCAAATATGCTCTAAATGATGAACATATTTTTGTTACACGTACCTTTTCAAAATTATTCTCTATGGCAGGATGCAGACTCGGTTACGTAGTAGGCTGGCCAGAAGGTATCAAAATGATACAAAAGCTCTGCACACCGCACAATACCAATGTCTTTGCATTAAAAATTGCCGAAGCAGTTCTTGACACACCTGGAGCTTTAGATAATCTTATCAAAGAATTTAACGGGGGACGCAATTATTTTATCAAATGGCTCGACCAAAATGATTATCAACACAAAGGCGAAGCCGGTAATTTCATTTTTATTAAACCAAAGACAAATGCCGACACCGTCGTCGAACGCATGAAAAAGGAAAAGAAAATTTTAATTAAGAGTTACCCAGGCGTAGGTGAACTAGGCGATTGTTTACGCATCTCCATCGGTGGCAAAAAATACATGGAAAAATTTACCAAAGCATTATTAGAAATTGATAAATAGATAGGACTCATCATATGAAAAAAGTTATCACATACGGCTCATTCGACTTATTCCATTTTGGTCATCAACGCCTATTAGAACGTGCCAAAGCTCTTGGCGATTATCTCATCGTAGGAGTCACTAGTGACGATTATGATCGCGTTCGCGGCAAAATCAATATTGCTCAATCGTTGGCCGAGCGTATCGCCGCAGTAAAAGCTACTGGACTCGCCGACATGGTTATTGTCGAAGAATATGATGGCCAAAAAATCGATGACATCAAAAAATACAATGTTGATGTTTTTACCATCGGATCAGACTGGAGAGGCAAATTTGACTATCTCAACAACTACTGTAAAGTCGTCTATCTCGAGCGTACTAAAGGTGTCTCTAGCTCAGAAATCCGTTCAGAAAAACGTGCTACCAAACTCGGTCTAGTAGGTGATTCTTGCGCCTTTTTCAAAAAATTCATCAAAGAAAGCACCTTCGTCAATGGCTTAAATATTGTCAGTGTTTGCCCAGAAAAACTCCAAATTGCCAATCCGTCTGTTCAAGAACTTAAACTTCAAGCCTACGATTCTTATGATGCTATGTTAAAAGATGTCGACGCTGTTTACATTAAAACTGACTACGCCAAACGCTATAATTACATCAAAAAAGCTCTCAGACACGGCAAAAACATCCTCTGCGAATCACCAATTTGTTTAGACATTAATAAATGCCAAGAAATATTTGATCTTGCTACCAAAAACCATTGCGTTCTCATGGAAGCTATTCGCACAGCTTACACTACTGCCTACAAACGTCTATCGCTCCTAGCCGAAATCGGTAAAGTCGGAGATGTTTTGTCTATCGAAGCCACTTGCACTAATATGCAAAGAAATGACCCCAACCACCTAGCTAGTCTCTACGAATGGGGTCCAAACGCTATTTTACCAATCTTCCAAATTCTAGGCACTAATTATAAATCCAAAACATTTATCACTCGTCAAAATTCTAAAGAAATCAAAGGTGATGCTTTCACAAAAATCAACTTCATCTACAATCATGCCACTGCTTCTGCCACCGTAGCAGAAGGAGCAAAATCCGAAGGCGATCTCGTTATCACCGGCACCAAAGCCTATATTTACGTCCCAGCGCCCTGGTGGAAGACTGAATACTTTGAACTTCGTTATGAAAACCCCGCTCACAATCGTCGCTATTTCTACCAATTAGACGGCGAAGGAATTCGTTACGAGCTAGTTGAATTTCTCCAAGCTATTCAAGACAGTAAAGATGTTCCCCGCATCGATAGGAATACCACCTTAGCAATTTGCCAAACTATGCAAGATTTCAAAGAACGTAAAGACCTCATAGAAATCTAACTGAGCCACTTTTGCTATTTTATGGTAAAATTATAGATATGAGTATACCTCGTGTGTTAAACAAGAAGAACCGCATTCTTCTTTCCGAGCTCACCAAGACCGATTTCAAACTCCGATATCAAGGGTCAGCATTGGGCTATTTATGGGCTTTGCTTCGTCCATTAATGATGTTTGCAATTCTTTATATTGTTTTTGCCAAATTGCTCAGATTCGGCGGCGATATTCCCCACTACCCAGTCTACCTATTAGCCGGTACTACCATGTGGAGCTTCTTTACTGAATGCACTTCTCAAGGTATTCAAGCTATGGTAGTACGCGGAGATTTGATCCGAAAAATCTCATTCCCCAAATACATCGTCGTTGTGTCCGCCACTCTTACTGCAGTCATCAATATGCTCATTAATCTCGTAGTTGTAATTATATTTGCATTAATTAATGGAGTTGAACCTAGTTGGACTTGGTTACTAGTTCCCCTCTCCCTCATTGAATTATACGCGCTAGCTCTTGGCATTTCCTTCCTCCTCGGCGCCATCAATGTTAAATATCGTGACATCACATCGATTTGGGATGTCTGTATCCAAGCTCTCTTTTACGCCGTACCGATTATTTACCCCATCACCATGGTTGCCGAAACTAGTCCTCTAGCCGCCAAAATTATCCTACTAAATCCCATCGCACAAGCAATTCAAGACATTCGTCACAATCTTATCACCCACGAAACAATCACTACTTGGAACTATGTCAGCAACATCTATCTCCAGCTCCTCCCCATCGTTTTAATCATTGTTATCCTAATTTTAGCTGCTCTATACTTCCGTAAAAAATCTAAATTCTTCGCGGAGGAAATCTGATGAAAAAAATACTCGGCACACGCGTTGAAGTAAATCACCCAGAAGACGAGACTGTCATTAAGGTCGAACACCTATCTAAAAGTTTCAAATTACCTACCGATCGTTCAAGCAGCCTCAAAGGATCAATCTTTAGCAAAATTCGTGGCAACAAAGGTTTTAAAAAACAACAAGTTCTTAAGAATATCGATTTCGAAATTAAACGCGGCGAATTCCTTGGTATCGTTGGCCGCAACGGCTCAGGCAAATCTACCCTTCTCAAAATACTCGCCGGCATCTATTATCCAGAAAAAGGCAAAGTCACTATCAACGGCAATCTCATCCCTTTTATCGAGCTGGGTGTCGGTTTCAACCCAGATTTAACTGGTCGCGAAAATGTCTATTTAAATGGTGCTTTACTTGGTTTTTCTCACCAAGAAATTGACAACATGTATGACGACATCGTTAATTTTGCCGAACTCAAAGAATTTATGGACCAAAAACTCAAAAACTTTTCTTCCGGTATGCAAGTCCGACTTGCTTTTTCAATTGCAATTAAAGCCCGCGGCGATATCCTAGTCCTCGATGAAGTCCTTGCCGTTGGTGATGAGGCCTTCCAAAACAAATGCAATCAATTCTTCAATAAAATCAAAAAAGATAAGACCAAGACCGTCGTGCTCGTCACTCATTCAATGGAAAATGTCCGCAAATATTGCAATCATGCCATCTTGATACGCGACGGCGTTATTAAAATCGACGGTAGCCCAGAAGATGTAGCTAACGACTATAGCCTCGAAAATACCACGCGCTACACCAACGATTTTAACGCCACCAGTCAAAGAACATCCGCTATCGAAAATCTCAAAATCGCTCTTAAATCTCCTGGCATCGTTAGTCAAAAAGATAAAGTCGAAATTAACATTTCATATGATACCAAAGAAGATATCCCCACCCACGTAGCAATCACCCTTTGGGATATTATTCGTAGTCAATCCATCATGAATAGTAATTCTAAACAATCTCCGACTTCCGGCAAGAAACATCACAGCATAACATTTAAAACTAGTCTCAATGAGTTAAACGATACCAACATTCGAGCCTACGTCTCAATTCGCAATCAAGATAACGACATTCTCACCTACAGCCAAGAAGACGAATCGCCCACCTTCATTTTCCGCCGCTCCGATTATCCAGACCCCAAGAACAAAACCACAAATGCTATATTATTTAATCGTGGAGAATATGAAAGCCATGAAAAAAAATCTAGCCAACAATAATATCGCAATTATTTGCGACGATTTAACCGAATTTTTCGTCATCAAAAGCATCGTTGATAAGCTAAATAAATTAAACATCCCCGTCGATATCATTGTCCCCTCCGATAGCGGGTATAACAATTTAGCTAACCATACTATTTCCAAAATCAAAGAACTCGGCTACACACCTTTAGACGACGCTCCGAAAAACAAACAATATAAAATTCTTCTCACGCCCTACCCCGGCTTAGACGTAGTCAAAAGGATGAATTATATCTACCACATCCGCTATCCCTACGGAGCCGTCTCCACCAAGCCGAATCCTACTTATTTACCCAGCACCAGAATAGACTACGATGCCATTATCTCGTTTAACACCTTTGACCAAACTTTCCTTGACGCCTATGGCGCCGAAGTTTATCCTGTACCATACTGGCGTTATCACAATTTCAAAAAGACCACCAAGACTCATTCAAAACCAGTTCTTCTAGTACTCCCAACATTTGGAGCAGACACTAGCTGCGCTAACAAGTTTACCGACTCAGCGATAAACGAAATCAAAAAGCATTTCTTCGTCATAGTTAAAGCCCATCACGCTATCCATTTTGGCTACGACGGAGGCCAAACTATCGACAATCTCAAAAAAATAGCAGACGAATACCATGATTCAGATATTCCAATTGATGAACTACTAAAAAAAGCTGACTTAGTTTTATCCGATAATTCAGGCGCAATCTTCGAGGCAATTTGTGCTGGCATTCCAGTTGCCCTTTTCGCCGACAACCTCAATGCTAGAAAATTTCATACCGTCGATACCCCTCAATATATTTTTGCAAGTCAAGGTATTTTACCGCACACTAATCAAGCTAAACAGGTCTTACCAATGCTCCTTTCTATTCAACCATTCAGCAAAAAACAGCAAGCCCTTAGAAAACAGCTATTCTTGCAAGCCACAACTGACCCATACAAAGATTTCATCAATGTTATTAAGCACTACTTACTCCTCGACGAAACCAAAGATTATCACAAAGTACTACACGACGCCATGGTTGAAGAATGGTATCGCGACAAACAAACTATTATTGACCAAGAATCCAAAATCCAAGAGCTAACCGACATCATCAACGACCTACATAACTCAACGAGTTGGAAAGTTACGAAACCCTTAAGAGCTATCAAAGCACGAGGCAAAAACCATGTTCAAGAATAAACGTTTTCTCATAACTCAACCAATTATTCGAGGCTTCAATGGCTCCACCCTCGTCACGCTTGAACTGGCCACCACCCTCCAAAATCTTGGCGCCAAAGTCACCCTATATACTTGTAATTACGCAAAACCAGCCTCAACTTATTTTCAAAAAGCTAATCTTCACGTCGATACGCTTAAAGACAACCCGAATTATAAACTTTCTGATTTTGATTATATTTGGGTCCATTCCCAGATTTTGCCCATAAGCATCATCAAAGAATTATCCTCCAAGCATTCTAAAATGCCTTCGTTCATTTTTCTACATATGTCTGGCATGGATTGGATTCCTGACGAGAAACCCTGGATTTATAATTTAGAAAATCAACTGTCCAGTCTGTCATTATTCATTTCTGAAGAAGTCTTAGAGATTAATAAACCGCTTCTTGATCCTTCAATCCCAACCGCCTTTTTCCGCAATCCTGCCCCCAAAGAATACCTTCAAATAAAACCTTCCTCTCCAACACTGCAAAAACTTCTCATTGTTTCTAATCATCCGCCCAAGGAAGTAGTCGAGGCCAAAAGAATCCTTATCGACAAACATTATCTTGATGTCTCCATTCTTGGCGAAGGCCAAGACAGATATACCCTCATGGGTCCATCGATCCTCAATCAATACGACGCCATACTCACGATCGCCAAAACCGTTCCTTATTGTCTTCTCGCCAACAAACCAGTATATATATATGATGCTTTTGGCGGTGGTCCCGGTTGGCTCAACCAAGACAACTACCACCAAGCCAAATATCGTAACTTCTCTGGATATCAAAATCCCCTTTTCCCCAACTACGAAGGCAAAAGTTTCACTTTTAAAAAGCCTCATCAGATTGCTCAAGAAATTATCGACGGCTATCAAGATGCATTAACGTTTCAAACATCACACCACGATGAATTCATCCAAGATTTTTCTCTAGAAGTAGTTCTTCCCGCTCTCCTACAATCTGTTCAACAAAAGAAAGTTCCCCTCCTTTCCAATTCGTACATAGAATCCGTTATCGCCTCTCAATTATTCGCGTCTGATCGTTTTGAAGCCGTTAGCCTTCTATATAAACGTGACACAGACATTCACCGCTTAATCAAAGAAGTCGAACTTCTCAGCGCAGACAACGCTGCTCTAGCACAATACAAAACTTCCGCCGAAGCCGTATTCTCATCGCGTCTGTACCAGTTATTCAACCGGCTCATCAAACCATATCAGAAACTAAAGAATCAACAAAATAAAGGAAACAGCCATGACTAAAGAATCGAACCAGAAAAAACAAATTGTCGGCTATACTGCTGGCGTTTATGACATGTTTCATATCGGCCATCTCAACGTCATCCGCAATGCAAAAGCTCAGTGTGATTATTTAATCGTAGCCGTCAGCACTGATGAGTTAGTTAAAAAAGAAAAAAATAAAACTCCAGTTATTCCATTCGAAGAACGTAAAGAGATTGTCTCCGCCCTAAAGTATGTCGACGAAGTAGTACCTCAGGTCGATAAAAACAAACTTGGCGCTTGGGAAAAATATAAGTTTGATAAAATGTTTGTCGGCTCAGACTGGCAAGGTACTCCACAATGGAAAAAATACGAAGAAGAATTAAAACCTCACGGCGTAGAAATCGTCTACCTTCCGCATACCGACGGCATTTCTAGTACCGAGCTAACGTCACTAATTAAAACTCTTCTACCCAATGAATAGGAACAATCGCGTCAAATATATTGATATCCTAAGAGCGATTGCGATTATTTTAGTCATTGCTGGGCATATACCATACGCTGACTTCAGCGCAGATTTTCATAAATGGGTTTACGCTTTTCATATTCCTCTCTTCTTTTTTGTTTCTGGAATCTCACTATCCTTCATCAATTATTCAAAAACAAATTTCAAAGAACTTCTTTCTAAACGTTTCCATAGAATATATTTACCATATTTAATCTGGGGAATATTATTAGCAATCCCGAACTTCAGCCTCTGGACAATTCCCAAAATACTTTATGGCACCCACAAATCACTAGCTTCCGTTACTAATAGTTCTTTATGGTTCTTACCTGTCCTTTTCATCAGTTTGCTCATAGTCGATACGATTATCATTCTGCTAACTAAGAAAAAGGCCACTTCTAAGCTTCCTCTCTTTTTAATTGGCTTTCTAATTCTAGCGCTGATTATGCCATCGCAACCCACTATCCATGAACTCCTAAATGGACATAATTTACCACTTGGTATCGATATCGTCCCAATGACAATTGTCTTCATCTTGCTCGGCTATCTATATCAAAACTGCAAAAAAATTTCAAACCTTCGTCCCAAACTATATGTTTCAATCCCAATCATCCTCGTCATGTTTTTAATAACTCTCTTCTTTGGTCTAAAAAATGACGTTAACTATGTTCTTATGGCAGAAAACCGCTACGGCAATTATCTCTTCTTCTTGATTGCTGCTCTTGCCGGCATAATCGCAAGCCTTCTATTATCATTCACCATCGAAAAATACACCAAACGTTTAGCAAACCTCATGCAAAAAATTGGCTCAGATACTATGTTGATTTTTATCCTACACAAATACCCACTTCAATGGTCTATTGACCTTCTTGCTCTATTCACTACCACTCACGTTTCAAATTGGATCGTAATTCCATATTGTATATTATTTACAGTCCCAATCTGTATGTTATTCTCATATCTAATCAACAAATATGCACCTATTCTTACCGGAAAGCAAAAACAATTTCATTAATACTTCAGCTAAATCTAGCGCGTTCTTTATCGCTTTGTCCATATCCCAATATTGATACGCTCCGAGTCTTCCACCTAAAACCATATTCGAATACTTTTCCTTCACCAGCGATACATATTTTTCGTACAATTCTGCTGACTCTTCATTATTTACCGGATAATACGCCTCCCCGCCTTTTTCAAAATCTGCTGGATACTCACGCGCAATATATGAAATTTTTTGTTCAATCACTTCAGGCTGGTGGATTTGATAATACTTATAATCATGTGCTCTCGTATACGGCACATCTTTATCAGCCTCATTAATCACTGCCTCGCCTAGACCATCTTCGGTTTTTTCTTCCAGAAATCTTAGCGATCTCCACGGCAATACCCCCAGCTCATAATCACACAATTCGTCAACTTGCCCACAATAAATAGTTTTTACATTTTCTAGCAAATCTTTTTCAATGTCTTTAAAATCCGTGTTCAGCTTTACTTCAATATTTTCCGAGTTAAGCATGTTTTCTACCATTCTTGTGTATCCATCTTTTGGAATACCTTGATGTCTCGCCGTCATAAAGTATCTATTATCATGCGAAAACCTCACCGGAATCCGACTCAAAATCTCCGCTGACAAATTAGTCGCTGTCGTATTCCACTGCTTCTCAGTATAATTTTTCAAAAACGCCGTATACAATTTTTCACCTACCAAACTAATGCCTTTTTCCTCAAAATTCTTCGGCTCAGTAATCCCATATTTCTCACTGTCTCGCCTCGCTTCCTCTGCCACGAATTTCTCTGCTTCCTCCGCATCCATATTTGTTTCATATAGTAAATTAATTGTATCAAGATTAATTGGCATCGGATAAAGCTTGCCATCATGTCTAGTATTCACCGTGTGAGTATAATCATTAAACTCCGTAAACTTTGTAATATACTCCCAGACTTCATCCATTTCTGTATGAAAAATATGTGAACCGTATTTATGAACCTCAATTCCCGTCTCCTGATCGGTATAAGAATAAATATTTCCAGCCAGGTGCGACCGTCTATCAATTACTAATATTTTATTTCCAGCGCTCGCTAATCTCTCCGCCACCGTTGCACCAAATATGCCTGCACCTACCACTAAATAATCAAATCTATTTTCCACCTATAGCTCCTTTTTTAAATTATCCAACCTATCCGATAAATCTGCCAATTTTTCATATACATCATCAAGAAACACATTTATAAAGTGTTGCTGCCGATAACCATAGTTTACCTTCAAATAAAAACCTTTTAGTTTCAGTTTTATCCTTTTCTTCATCTTATAGAAAAAATTGTAATGCAATAATTCTCGTACCGAATTCTCTACCTTATGGTTCAATGGCTTATATTCTTCATAATTCTTATTAATAAAATCTTTTCCTAAATCTAAGATTTTTTTGTGATAATTTTTTGCTGAATGGTTATATGAGAACCAGAAACTCTCCACAAATTGCATCCAAGCCAAATCTGTATGTTTAGCCAAAAATTCATTTTTTTTATAAAAACTAAACAAACTCTTTGCAATTAACAAATGATCAGGAGAATAAAGATTCTTATCAAAATTATCTGACATAATTGAGCCTTCGTGTCGAATATATTTATATAACTTCCTATTCAAATAATAACAAGTCTTCGCAATACTCATATATGCATTGTAAAAATAGTAATCCTCATTATTTAGTTTTTCCGGAAAACTAAGATCATGTTTTTTTATTAAATCCATTCGAAAGATCTTGTTACAAACAGAAGCATCAGTTTTCCGAATTATATTATCGTCAATATAATTCTTCCCGTAGAATTTTAATCTATAATAAGTTTCGTCACTACTTCTAATCTCAGAATGAGCCTCATATTCTATTGCAATACCGCATACTGCAAGATCAGTCTCATATTCACTAATTACTCTTTCCATCTTTTCACACATTATCAAATCAAATTTGTCATCCGAATCGCAAAACATCACATACGGCGCACTTGCTGCCTCCAACCCAGCGTTTCTAGCCATAGATCGCCCACCGTTTTTCTGATTTATCAATTTTATTCGTGCGTCTTTCTTTTTGTATTCATTCAGCACATCCAAAGAATTATCAGTTGAACCATCATTTATACAGATAATCTCAATATCTTTCAAAGTTTGATTTATCAAACTATCTAAACACGCACCAACGTATTTTTCAACATTATATACTGGAACAATTATACTAACCTTACTTTTTGCCATTTTCTTCCTCTATTTTTAATTCTATCTCTGATATTTTGACTGATAATTCACTTTGAATCTCATTAAGCTTATTAATAGTCTTAATCGTCTCTAATCTTTGTCTATATCTAGGAGAGATTTTTTTTAGTATATTTGAGGCTACCGGCTTTGCAGAATTTCTCAAATCGTGCAACGGTCTCAAAAAAACATATAATTTGGGATGACGAATTGCAATCAGTTTACTATTATATTTTCCAACCGCATCCAATTTATCAACCTCTAAATATCCACTCTTTTTTGCGCGTTTATAATCATTCTTTACGGTTTTAGTAAAATCCATCGCAGGTTTGAATTTTAACCTATGCATATTCCAAATATAGCCACCGAACCTGCACGTGAATACTAACGGTCCTAATTCATCCATCAATCCCCTCTCCCCCAAATACCTCTCTATCTCATCATATTCTTCTTTCACACAATAAATCTTCCCCGCATCCTTTACAGAAGAATTTGAATTATCCTGACGATAATGCAAGAATGCCCTCTTTACAAAATAAACTCTCCTTGCCATTGCCCATACTTTAAAATTAAAACCCGTATCTTGATAGGATGCTCCTGGTGTTGGTAAAAACCTTATTTCATTACCTTCCAAAAAATCACGTTTATAAATTGCTGCCCAAATACATGGTGGTTGATAAAAAATCTGATGTTCTTCTCTTGGATCAATTACTCTACCGACCTCACTTACAGGAAATAAATTGCTTACTGCTTTATCGGTTTTTGTATCGCCAAAATATTCATAGAAATTACTCTTCACGACTTCGACATTTTCATGCTTTGCTATCTTATATAGCTTTTCAAATGCATCCAAATCAATGAAGTCGTCCGATTCCACAATCCCAACATATTCACCCGTCGCTTTCTTCAGCCCTTGGTTCATCGAATCACCGTAGCCAGAATTCTTTTTATCAATGACCTTAATCCGTTTATCATTCTTGGCGTATTCTTTTATAATGTTTAACGAATCATCCTTCGAACCATCATTTATACAAATAATTTCTATATCTTCCAAAGTTTGACCCACCAAACTATCCAAGCATTCTGGTAAAAATTGCTCAACATTATAAATCGGAACCAATACCGACACTTTCACTCTATTATTCATAGTTTTATTATAACACTTCTTCTAAATCTTTTCTATAGATACACAGATTGTAATCACTATTCGTCTCTTCATACGTCCTAATACACCACTCCCCATTGTTTGCTTCTACTTTTGTAGTGAAATAAAAGACTGTTCCTTTTTTTACATAGTCATTTTTCTCTAAAGTTTGAGGATTAATATAATAAGTATCTCTTGCAATTCGCATTCTACGTGGCACCGAAGCCGGTGTATATGTTTCAACATCCGCCAAAGAACTACGCTCTATACACCTATTAACATCATTCTTCGTATCAATCTCCGTCCTAATACACCAATTTCCATCCGAATTAACCAACTTAGTGTCAAAATCCATAATCTTATTCTTTTTTACTAATTCACCATTATTTTCGGTATATGGAACTAAGTAATACGTATCTTTCACGACCTGCATTTTTCGCGGCGAAAGTACTGGCAAATACTTGTCCGCCTCATCCAAACTATTACGCTCTATGCATACATTATTATTGTTATCTGTATCGTTCTGCGTCCTAATACACCAATCCCCATTAGTGTCTTTGGTCTTTGTTGTAAACAGTAATACCGTATCTTTTTTAACTTGTTCTCTATCTTCCATTGTTTGCGGAATTATATAATTCGTATCTTCTTTTACTCTCATATATCTTGGCGTTACTGCTTCTTCGTATGTTATCTCGATAATATATTTTGCCAAAATACCTATTTCGGAATTATTATTTGCATCATTTTCAAGAACATAATAAATATTGCTATTTAATGTTGCCTTCTTCAAAAATCTCTTAATCATTGCCTTATCATAAGATGCAATCTTTTCACCAGTTCTGATATTAACCTTTATAGCTCCAGATTTAATTGCTTTTTCTTGCTCCGATTCCGGAATATTTTCAAAAGAAATTGTTACTTCTCCTAAATCAGTACGTTTAATACAGCGATTTCTATTATTTTTCGTATCTTCTGCAGTTCTTATGCACCACTCATCATCTTTATCAATGATTTTTGTCGAGAACTTAAAAATCTTTCCCTTCTCAACAGAACCATCTTCCTGCCCAGTATACGGATTAATATAATGAGTGTCCTTGTTTACCTCCATATATCTTGGTGTTGTGACATCACTATAAGATTCATCATCAACAATCCCGCCAAACCAATTCTCAAATAACTTATAAAAATTCAAGTTTCCATACGCGTTACACCCATCATTCCAACCACCCAAGGTCGCTGCATTTGGTTGATATGGCGTATAACGATATAACGCCGAAGTCGCCAAATTACGTATATTTACTATTGAACCTCCACAAGAAGCCGAAGGGTTATATTGCACATAGTTATTACCTAACGGATAATTCGTCCAGCCACCATTTAACACCGTTCTGAATAATGCCGCTGCATTCCTAACTTGGTTTTTGAAGCCATAATATTTTGACGAACAGGCCGCCGTATCCGGACATCCATATCCAGTTGCCGATCTAAATTGACCGCTATGCGGGAAAGTATCTGTTATCAGGCTCTGCTCCTTTTCTAGTAACACGATCAATGCCTGAGGATTAATATGATAATCCTGCGCCGCTCTATAAATAATATGAGCAGCTGACTCGCCATTAAAATCTTCATCCGCTAAACACACGAAATGCCCATTACTAACGTGCCAAGTCCTTGGCGGCATCGACTCAGAAAAATACGATACTTTTTCACCCATCGTATATTTATTAATATTTGTATCGTTGCAAGAATTCTTTGACTTCAAAAATCGCTGAATTTCTGATTCGCTCATCGAATTATAATTACTCATCTGATAGTCTGAAATAATATATCCTGGATCAAAATTCGCCACATTTACCGCATCTACTTCCTCAGTTTTACTCTTGAATAAATGCGTCAAAAAGGTAAACAAAAATATAGCCACAAAAATCCCACCTGTTACGTACCAAATTCTTCTATCTCTTCTTCGTACAACCTTCTGCTCTACTATCATAATGCAACTTCTCCCGTTATCGATCCAGTTTTGTCACTTGCCTCAATTTTAATCACAATGTCATAATTCCCACCACTTAGTTTACTTACCGGCACATCAAACCCATCACAAGTTGCCGTTGAAGCCGAACTGACAATACTAGCCGTATCTTCATATGCTACCGTAGCATTATTTAATAGCGATAATTTACACTGACCTTCTCCTAGATACTGATCGATATTCATCCTTATCATTACTACATCACCAACTACACCGGCATACGTCACCGCCCCAGATAATTCCTCTGCATTGTTAGGGTCTTCTCCCTCGTATTGTTTGACCTTCTTATCATCTTCTTCCTGAGTATCATCTTCCAAATCTTCTGTCGCATCACTTCCCCCCTCTTGTATTGATAGTTCCAGCTCTCCTTCCCCACCTTCATCTTTTTTATCATTAAAATAATTATCCCAAACAAGATAAACTATGATACAAGCCACAATTAACAAAACAATAATTATCAACCGAGATATCCATTTTTTACTGCGCCTTCTAGACATAACCATTTTCTCCTATCTTTATTCTATCATTATTTTGCCTTATGTAAAGAGAATTGCTCAAATTATGATATAATATATCTCATGAAAAAGGGAGTACAATTTTTTAAAGATATTTTGCCAGCAATCGTTTTGGCGCTAACAACTAGTTTCATGTTTTTAATCTTCGAGCCGGTTTCGCTCTACGCCAACAACATCGATGATTTCTGGTTTGACCTATATGATATGTTGCCGCTTTTAATTCCTCAATTTTTCTTATTTGCCTTTATAATTTTCATTGTACTACTAATCTGTTATGTTGTAGCCACCAAGCTTTTCAAAAAACCCACCATCTATTATGTTATTATATCCATTCTTTTTTGTCTTTTCCTTATTACTTATATCCAAGGCAACTTCCTTGCTGGTTCTCTACCAGGAGTTAATGGCGAAGTTTTTAATTGGCGCCAATACAAAACCGAATCTATTACTTCGATAGTTCTATGGATAATTGTCTTTGGGGTTTCTCTCCTACTCATCAAGAAATTTACCATCAAAAAATACGCCTCATTTATTGCGCCGATTACTGGAGCAGTTCTAGTGATGCTTATCATTTCATTTATCTCCTCACTTCTTACAACTAGGGCCTTAGAAGACAAATTCACATCCAAAGCTACCTTTGATTACTACAATCAAGTATCTAAAAATCGCAATTTCTTCATCTTTCTTGTCGATGCCATTGATTCCAGGTCCTTTGATGCGCTCCTTAAAGACAACTCAGATTATCAATCCACTTTCAAAGATTTTACTTACTACCAAGACACCGTCTCATACTATCCGTACACTAGAGACTCAATCCCTTATCTCTTCTCTCAAATTCCTAATCATAACGAAACTGAATTTAGCGAGTATTCAAAAAACGCCTTTGCTAGCTCTAATATCATCAAAACTCTAAACGACGACCATTACAATATGTATTTTTACGAAGACGACGTCATTATGGACGCAAGCACCGCTTCAATTTTTAAAAACATGTCAAACAGCACCAAAATCAACAGTGATAACTTCTTCACCGAAATCCGCCGATACGATTTCTATAAATATCTTCCTTATCCATTAAAAGGTAAAGCCCATATCGAAGATCTCAGTTTCTGGATGTCAGAATTAGACGAAGGGCACGTTGATTTTGATTGGCACGATAGAACAAATTACGATATATATAACAACGAAGAACTCGAAGTAGTCGACGATAATGTTTTCCATTTCATCCATCTTGAAGGTGCTCATATCTGGTTTAATCTCGACGAAAACCTTAATCCCGTCGATCGCACCGTTGGAACCTATTCCCAAAAACAAATCGCTACTTTCAAAACTATCAAAGCCTATCTCGACCGTCTCAAATCAGCCAATGCCTACGATAACGCCTCCATCGTCATCTTAGCCGACCATGGCTACAAAGATGGTGTTTGGGAATATGATTATATCAATAATCGATTCAATCCAATTCTTTATATTAAAGGAGTCAACGAAACCCATTCCAAAATGCATCGCTCCGACAAACCCATTTCCTTTGAAGATTTTGGCGACGCCTTCAATGATTTATATAACGGCAAATCCAGCACTGAACTATTCAGCAATATCAGCTCACCTAGAAATAGAACTATCATTTATTACGTTTGGAACAAAGAAGACCACATGGTCGAAGAAATCCAAACCGGCAAAGCCTGGGATGAAACAACCATCATAGAAACTGGAAACATTTTTGATCGTTAATATCTTCTCTTTCACTTTCATATTTTTGTTCAAAATACCCATACCTAGCTTTCACCCATTTCAATAAAGAATCGGTATCCTCTTTAAAATTTTCTATATTCCATTTCTTATTGTTTACCAGTATTACCCTATTAATTTCATCTCTTCTATCCTGGATTGTTTGAACTAATTCCTCTTCTCTACCCGCCAGTTTTTCCTGAAAAGTTTGTTGTACTTCATCCTGAAATTCTGGCATCATTAACAAATACTTCATTATTTTAGCATTCATATTCTTCTCATCCTCATATGGTGAAAAGAAACTATCATCATCTTGCCATCGCCATTCACGATTTCCTAATGAATAATCAAAATCCCACACCGGACCAGCACATATCTTCCCATCGTCATCTCTATAAAGGAAAAAACTAGACATATATGCATCTGGATTAACCGTATATTCATTTACTAAATAATACTTAGCAAAAGAATTAATGTCCAATATTTCGGCAACTTCATTATATTTACCTTCTCTAGCCGCCAGTTCGGCATCTTGATAATCTTCTACAAATTTTTCAATCAAATACTCTTGTTCTTTAGAGTTTTTTCTTATTGCGTCTTTAAAAACCAAACAATCCTTCAAAGCACTATCATGACATTCTTCATCATATTTATGTAGAGCGTCGATTTCAAACAAAACCCCTTCGCTATTGCGTAAATCCACCGACCCTTTAGCTAATTCAATTCTCTGTACTAAATAGTATAACCCTTCATACTTATCGTTAAAATATACTTCAACAAATTTTCCCCTATGATTATATTTCACACCCAACATCTCTGCTAAAGTCAGAGCTATATCATTTCTTAAAGCGCTGTGATCAAAATAATTAGCCAGTAGCACCCATTTTTTTGCCCTTCCTAGCCCCAATAAATCCGTCTTGCCCGAAAACTTTACCTGATATGGTTTTTTAGGCTTATTCCATGTCAAATTTCCCCGCCCCTTTACCTCTACATTATTATAATCGTATATATGTCCGTCACTATATAAAACCAACTTGTTATTTTCGTATTTTGTTTCTTTTGAACCATTTTTTATTTCATCTAAACTTACCTCATTTAATTTGATATTGATCCTTGGTAAACCTCTATCCTCAAATCTGTTATATAATGCTTTATCCACTCCTATTTTTATCAAAAACCCCGCAAACAACAAAAAAACCAATATCAGACAAACAAAAGCCATCGCTAGCTTTCGTCTTTCTTCCCCTTCTTCCTTCTCTTTACTTTTTTGCTTATTTCCCCCGCTCATCTTTCTACCCCAAATCTAGCCCCAGAATCTCCCCCGCCTTTTCTAGCACTTTTTTATCTTCTTCGCTACATTCCATCATCTTCATCTTAAAAAGCTCCACCGTATCTTCATGCTTATAGTCTAATATTTCCAAAGATCTCGCTGCACCTGGCACTTTTCTTAAAGCCCCCTTAGAAACTAAATTATCAATATGCTCCGCCACTGCCGATACTGACGATAACCCTAATCCAGCCTGAATCTCACGATAAGAGGGCGAGTAGCCTTTCTCCTCTGTAAAATCTTGTAAAAAGTCCAATAACGCTAATTGTTTTTTTGTAATTTTCTGTCCTGCCATGTTATAATTATAAACAATGGATAAGAATAAATCAATCGATGGCCTTACCACACGTCGCTCTAAAAAAGCGACTTCTTCCCCAGCTCCACAAACATCTACCCCCAAAGCTTCCGTCCCCAAACCATCCGCCCGTAAAACCACCGCCAAACCAGCTACGACCACCAAGAGAAAGACTACCACCAAACCCGCAAAAACCACCAAAACAACCCGGAAGACGACCCCTAAGGCCAGAAAGCCCGTCGCTGTTTCCGAAATCTCCCCGGCTACTCCACTAGTTGTACCAACCCCAACAGAACCAATCTCGACACCAACTATCGAGCCAACTTCAGAACCTAAACCAGTCGCCTCCACTGAAGATTTTTTGAGCCCTGTTCAAGCTTTTGATTTTGATGAGCAAAGTGGGCAACTCACCGCCAGCAAAACCCCCACCGACGGCAAAACCCTCACCAAGAAAGAAGCCAAAAAGATGAAAAAAGAGAAAAAGCCCAAGTCCAAAAAACGCAAGATCATCACTCGTATACTCATAGCCTTACTATTATTAATAGTAGCCGGCGCAGTAGTCTTTATCATCTGGGGCAACGACATCATCGCCAAGATCACCGGCGGCCAAGGTAACGTCTTTGATCTCCTCACCTTCATAGAAGAAAAATACGACCCTTTAAAAACCGATGAAAACGGCCGCACCAATATCCTCGCCATTGGTACTAGTGGCTACAACATGGATGGCGACGAAGGCAACGGCAAACACGACGGCGCTCAACTCACCGATTCCATCATGGTCATCAGTCTCAATCAAGAAACCGGCGACATCGCCATGCTTTCCCTCCCCCGCGACCTCAAAGCTTCCCCTACTTGTACCGCCACCGGCAAAATCAACGAAGTCTACTGGTGCAACAATATCAACGGCGACAACGAGCAAGCCGGCGCCGAAGCCCTCATGGAAGAAGTTGGCTCCATCCTCGGCATCGATTTCCAATATTACGCCCATCTCAACTGGGGTTCTCTCGTTCAAATCGTCAACATCCTAGATGGCATTACTATTACGTTGGATGAAGACATCTCGGACTACTACTACACCAAAGCCGTCTTCAAAGCCGGCGAAGAATACACCATCAATGGCGACGAAGCTCTCGGCCTCGCTCGTGCTCGCCACGGCACCGCCAATGGCGACTTCACTCGTGGCGCCTCTCAACAAAAAATCCTTATTGGTATCAAAGACAAAATCTTCGCCAAAAACCTCTCACTCACCGACATCATTGATCTCGCCACCACCCTCGGCGACAATCTCCGCACCAATTTTAGTGTCAATGAAATGAAAACCCTCGCTCATCTCACCACTGATTTTGATTTCGACAGCATGCGTCAGCTCTCGCTCATCGAACCAACCCGTTACATGACTACTGGCACCATTAACGGCATCTCTTATGTCATTCCAGTCGGCGGCGTCGGCAACTACACTAATATTAAAAAATACATTACCAAAATGCTCGACAACGATCCCCGCGTCTACGAAGATGCCTCGATCTTAGTTCTAAACGGCACCGAAGAAGTCGGTATCGCTACTCAAGAAGTTCATCAATTAGAAGATGATGGCTATACTAACCTCGAAGCCGGCGATGCCCCTACCAATAACTACACAAACAAATATACACTCTATGTTCTCACGGACGCTGCACCAGGTACCACCAAGCTCCTTGAAAAGAAATACGAAACCACCGCCAAATCCGCTGAAGAACTTCCTGAAGGTATCTCCAAAGACTACGATTTTGTTATCATTATTGGCGACCCAACGGCTAACTCAGACGAAAATTTTTAACGATTTCTATTAACATTTAAGCATAATCGTGATACTATATATAATATATAGAATCATACAAGGGTATGCGGGTGCAATATTTTATCAAAAAAACTGCGTTTTTAATCTGTACCATCCTCACAAGTGGTATTCTCTTTCTGTTCTCTTCTCCTACCTCCGCCACCACTTATTCCTCATCAATTACTACCAGCGATTCAATTACTCTTAACGCCTCTTCGGCAGGCGACGGCATCAATATCCACGACGAATCTGTCACCATCACCACCAACTGCACCGATGGCTACAGTCTTACGCTTGCTACTACCGGAGATAGTACTCTGTATTTAGATGGTGATTCCGCCAGTAGCCTCCCTACCATTAATCCGATAGACAGTACTTATTCTCTTTCTGACACTGCCCACAATGTCAACACTTGGGGCTATTCCCTTACAGGCGATACTACTACCATAGGGGCATTTAGTCCTTTATCAAGCACCCCATCTATCATCAAAACCACCTCCGAAACCGCCTCCGATGCTAGTATCGAAGAAACTTTTTCAATTTATTACGGCACCTCAATCAATTCTGCCCTTAATCCTGGTAGTTATTCAATGGGAAATAATGGAACTATAGATTACTACCTCACGATTGCACCATCCTGCGCCGATTCTACGATTGTTTCATTTAATGAAAACCTCGATGGTGCCGGCTCAGAAGGTACCGATAGTACCATCGCCAATTTCCCAACCACCTCAGATAACACCACTGACACCACCAACAATACCATCACTCTATCCAACAAACGCCCCACTCGTACCGGCTACATCTTTAAGGAATGGAATACCTCTGCTGATGGCACCGGTGATTACTATTACGCTAACGAAACAATTCCTATGGGCGGAGATGGTCTATCTGGTTTTGTCACTCTTTATGCCATCTGGGTCGCCAATTGTCCTGCCGACACCATCTGCTACAATAACAACCACGCCGATGGTGGCACCATGACCAACCAATCCGCTACCAGCAATGCCAATAATGTTCTTATCGCCAGTAATTTCGACCGAAGCGGCTATGGTTTTGCCGGCTGGAATACTGAGGCTGATGGCACTGGCACCAATTATGGTCCCAACCAAACTATTAATCCAGGTAATTTATCTACTGCAGGCCTCACTCTCTTTGCCCACTGGATTAAAGCTTCTGACACTCTTCAATCTTGGTCCAATGCCTCCAGTATGAATGTTGGTGACGTTGTCGCACTGAAAGACAACCGCGACGATGAAGTTTACACCGTTGCCAAGCTTGCCGACAATAAAATCTGGATTGTTGAAAACCTCAGATTGAATCCTGGCACCGCCAACATTACAGCCCATAACACCAACAATCCTACCTCTACCTTTATAACGGATGCTCCCTCCACTAATCCTACATCTTCCCAATGTAGTAGTGATAGTGTAGCTTGTGACGATCAAATATATTATTACGCTGGCAACATAAATCGTTCCGCCACCCAATCTCCTACTGGCAACACTACCGCCAATGCTTGGTACTCCTACGGTATCATGTACAACTGGTATACCGCCACTGCCGGTCACGGTTCCTACAATTCTACTACTACTACTAGCGGTCCAAATAGTGATGGCACCATGGCGGGTGATATCTGTCCAGCCGGCTGGCACTTGCCAACTGGCGGTAGCTCCGGCGAATACAATACATTCACTACCGCCATCGGTGGCACCGGTAGTGCTGGCGCTACCAATATCCGTAAATACCCTAACAATTTCATTTACTCCGGCGATTATAATCCTAAAAACAATTATCCTGATGGTCGTGGCACCCAAGGTCGTCTCTGGCAAGCTACTGCTAGCAGCAATAGCAATGCCTATCGTATGGGCTATAATGCTAGTTCCATCACCCCAGTCAATACCTACAACAAATGGGACAACTTCTCTGTTCGCTGTATCTATCAGGGCGGCAATGTTCCATTTAGTAATGTCACGATTAATTTTGCCGGCACCGGTATTACGGGCGTATCTTTTGAGAATAATAGCTATCCCACCGAAACTGCTACGCCTAGTAACCCCACTGTCAGTATCGCCGAAAACACACCATATACTATCACCGCCACAACTTCCTCTGGCTATGAATTATCTAACTGGACTACTACCTCAACCGGCACTCTCGGCAGCACTTCCGCTAATCCCACCACCTACACTATCACGGACGACGCCACTCTCACTGCCACCGGCGCCGAAATTCCTTCCTATGAAGTTACCGTGAATCTCGATACCAACGTCAGTAGCGTCAGCTTCACAAATGCTAATTACCCCGCCCAAACAGTTATTAACCAAGACACCACCACCTCCGACACCGGCACAGTCAATCTCCGCCGTGGCGTAGAATATACTCTCACTTCTAGCTATGAAACTGGCTATACTATAGATACCTGGACCACCACCGCAAACGGAACTCTCGGTAGTGCCACTAGTGCTAGCACCACCTACACTATCACCGGCACCGCCACTCTGGGTCTTACTGCTCATGAAGCCAACGAATTATCCTATACACTAGTTTACAACGCCGGCAACGGTACCGACGCTCCAAACTCTGAAACAGTCACTAGTTACGACGCCACTCACGATTTTACTATCACTAATTCCGCTCCTATATATTATGGTTACACCTTCACTGGTTGGACCGAAACTAATGGAGGTAGTACTATAGATTATATTTCTGGCGACACCCTTACTATCACCAGTACTGGCACCGAAACCACCAAGACTCTCTATGCCGTCTATACGGCAAACTCCTGCCCATCCGGCAAAATCTGCTACTACGACAACGGCGCCGATGTTACAGGTGGTGGCCGCGGCACCATGGCCAATCAATCCGCCTCCAGTAATTCCAGCGCCACCCTCATCCCGTCTAACTACTCTAAATCCGGCTATGGCTTCGCCGGCTGGGCTACCGACGCCAATGCTACTCCCTATGGCCCAAATGCTACCATTACTACTCCAGATATCAGCAGTACTGGTCTCGCTCTCTATGCCAAATGGGTAGCGCCCACTGGTACTCTCCAGTCCTGGAATGGCTGCAATACTCTTACTCAGAATAGCGTTATCGCTCTTACTGATACTCGCGATGACAATGTCTACGCTGTGGCGAAACTTGCCGACGATAATTGTTGGACCATTGAAAGTCTCCGCCTAGTGCCAAACACTGCTACTATTACCAGCCAGAATACCCATAATCCAGCTTCCGGCTTCGCCGCTGCAGCCGCTAACTCATCTTCATCCAACGCTCTCTGTAATACAGATGATGATTCCTCATGCATCAATCAACTTCAATATAATACTAATAGTCTCAATCGTAACCTTACTCAATCTTATAATGGCACAGGAGATAATGTTGCTTGGTATTCATATGGTGTTTATTATAACTGGTACACCGCCACTGCCGGCCAAGGTACCTTCAGTACATCCGCCAATACCAATGTTAGTGGCGATCTCTGCCCTAAGAACTGGCACTTACCTACCAGTACTTCTTCTGGCGAATGGGCGGCTCTAAATACTGCCGTTAATGGAGGAGTCTCTAATGCTGACGCCGGTCTCAGAACTTATCCGGTCAATCTCATCTGGTCCGGTGATTATAATGGCTCTAGTCGCACTAGTGGTTATAGCAATGGCCGCTACTGGTCATCTACTGGCCTTGATGCTAACAACGCCTATCGCATGGGCCACCAAGAAAGCGGTAGTAAAGGTTCCACGCCTAGCGGCAACTATAGAAAATGGGACGGCTTCGCCATCCGCTGCGTAAGAGATGAGGGCACCATAGAATATAGCGATGTTGTAGTCACCTTCCCCGCCAATGTCACTAGCGTCTCCTTTACTAATGCTGGGCTGGGCATTGAGACCGCCACTCCACAAAACACCACCGTCTCTCTCGCCCAAGGCGCCACCTACACCATCACCGCCACCTTTGCTAGTGGCTATACCCTAGATTCCTGGACCAACGGCACCAATAGTACCATCGGCTCCACCTCCGCTAACCCCACCACCTTCAGTGTCACCGACGACTCCACTCTGACCCTCTCCGCAACAACTCTCAGCTGTAATCCCAGTGCCACAACCATTAGCGCCGCAGTTTGCTTGCAAGATATGAATAGTAGCATCATTAATTCTATGGCCGATAGTACTACGTATCAACTTTATGATGCACGTGATTGGCAGCAGTACAACATCGCCAAACTCGCTGACGGCAACGTCTGGATGACCGAGAACCTCAATATTGCTGGTGGTACCGCCCTCTCTAGCACTGATACCGACTTTGATTCAAGCTACACTCTACCCACCACAGATGGTTGGGCAGTAACCGATGGCAAACTAGTCCTTCCAGCTTCATCTACTTCTGGCTTTTCTACAGATAATTATGCCTATGTCTACAATTCTGGCAATAAAACCAACTGTGGAGCTAATGGTCAAAATACCTCATGCTATTCTTACTATTCATGGGATACCGCCACCCTAGGCTCCGGTAGAAGTATTAGTACCAACAATACTGATGCCAACCATAGTATCTGCCCGAAGAATTGGAAACTCCCAACTTCTAGATATACTAGCACCTTTGATGCTGCTACCGCAGCAAATTCAGACTTCTATAATCTAGCTACAAACTATGGTATGTCTACTGGCGCATGGTCTCGATCTACTAGCAAATTCTATACCCAAGCTGGTCCCAGCACTACTCCGAACTTTCTACTCGCTGGCTACTACGGCGAAGGATCGTTCGGTAATATTGGCTCGTACGGCTACTATTGGTCTGCTACTTCGGGCTCTAGTTCTACGAGCGCTCATAGCTTATTCTTCTATTCAGATTACATCGATCCTGCCAGTTTCTTCGGTCGCATGATCGGGTTCTCAGTCCGGTGCCTAACCAAATTCCCCACCCACTCTGTCACCATCTCCCCAGACTCTCACATCTCCAGCGTTACCTTCTCCGCCAGCGGCGAAACTACTCAAACCGCCACCTCCGCCAACCCCACAGTCAGCCTAAAAGAAGGTAAATCCTACACCATCACCGCCACCGGCACTACCGGCTACGAATTCGCCTCTTGGTCCACTACAGCAAATGGCACATTAAGCTCCACTACCACCAATCCTACTACCTACACAGTCACCGACACCGCCACCCTCACCATCGCATCCCAAGAAATTTGTAACACAGTAGCAGCCAATTCTATCTGTTACATGCCAAACGGCAATAACGTAGAAGGCACCATGGGCGTTCAAACCTTCTCCTCTACCAACACTTCCATTACCCTTCTCGCTTCCAACTTCTCTCGCTCCGGCTACGGCTTCGCCGGTTGGAGCCCAGACTCCACTATCACAAGCAACAGTAAAATCTACGGTCCCCAAGAAGACCTCACCATGACCGCCGGTCAATATTCCACCACTGGACTCAAGCTCTACGCCGTATGGGTTCAATCCGCTGGCTCAATGCAATCTGACTATTGGAATGTTTGCAAAACCCTCACCACCGCCCACACCAATGGCACCGCCAATATCAATTCAGTTTCCGCCCTCACCGATCAACGTGATAACGAGACCTATGCCATAGCGAAACTAGCTGATGGTAACTGCTGGATGATAGAAAACATGCGTCTAGAAAATACCGGAACCGATAATACTAATGGTTCGCTTGCGCAAGGCTATAATGCTAGCTTTGCTGGATTAGCTAATCCAGAAGCGCCATGGGCGAATTATAGTACTACTGCAAATAGCCTATATAGCACCGATGGCTCTACCGATAAAACTATCTCAGGAAGTTATCAAGGCTATAGATTTCCGCGTTATAACAATGTAAACACGCCTACTACAGCCACAGATAGACCAAGTACCCCAACAAGTAACTCTGCCACCAATAGTACAACGAACGCTAGTATGTATAGTTATGGTAACTATTATACTTGGGCGGCAGCTATTGCAGATACTACACATTATTCCACAAATAATCAATCAGTTACTAGTACTTCTATTTGTCCTACTGGCTGGCATTTACCGAAAGGTGGTGATAAGTCCAATGAAGCTAACAATGATTTCTGGGCGCTAGTTGTAACTGGCATCAATGATGGCACCAATCCAGCAAGCTATGATAGCAGCACAACTCCATCTTATACTGGTACTCCAGAGGGTTCAGATGCCTCTAATGCTCTGAGGGCTTACCCTAACAATTTCGTTTATTCCGGCTACGTTAACAGCGGTTTGGTGGGCAATCGTGGGTCCTACGGCTTATATTGGTCATCTACAGCATACTCTGGCTACAACGCTTACTACATGGACTTCTATAGTAGCAGCGTCCGCCCAGGCACGAACTACAGCGACAAGTACCACGGGAGGTGCATTCGCTGCTTAGTCTCCGCCCCCACCCACTCCGTCACCATCTCCACAGACTCCCACATCTCCAGCGTCACCTTCTCCGCCAGCGGTGAAACAGATCAGACTGCCACCTCCGCCAACCCCACAGTCAGCCTAAAAGAAGGTAAATCCTACACCATCACCGCC
>JAFWDS010000032.1 GCA_017516075.1 Candidatus Saccharimonadota bacterium | reverse complement strand
TGTATATATTTTCTCCACTATCCTCCTATATTCTATTAATGACAAATTGAATTATAGAAGCTGAGAGTAGAACATCATATTGCTTATGGGGGACATTTTTGCTGAACAATAGAAGGGGGACATTTTTGCTGGTTAGTCACATATAATAAAATTTTTGAGCATAAAGCAAGCCCAAGAATAAAAAAATAATTTCACAGATTTGAATCTTGTACTGGTAATACAAGTGAAAATCTGCCTGAAATTATTTTTTTATTCCTGGCGCAATAGCGTAAAGCGAAAAAATTTATTATATTTTATTCTTGTGCTTCATTAGCCTCGCCAGCTTCTTCAACCGGAGCCTCAGCGGGTGCTTCTTCCTTTGGTTGATTCTTGCGAAGCTTATCAGCGTGCTTTGCAGAAGCCTTTTTAGCGGAAGGCTCTTTATACCATTTTGGCAACTTCACACCATTTTTCTTCAAAATAAACGCTACTCTAGATGATGGCTGTGCACCATTATCGAGATATTTTTTCACCGCTTCTTTGTCCAAGGTCAGAGCCTTGGTTGCGGGATTATAGTTGCCGACCTCAGCCACAACGCGTCCCGAAAGCGGATGACGCTGTGATTCTTGGACGACTATCCGGTACGTTGGATAATGTGACCGGCCATTACGTTGCATGCGAATCGCTAGCATATTTCTCCTTAAATTAATTATTCCCTATATTCTAACCTATTTTCAGCAAAAAATCAACCCCCCGATGAATCGGAGGGCTACTATGTTATTCTTTTCTTTTTAAACGCTTGCTCACTCTCTCAGCGAATTTCTGTTCCAACTGCTTTGGAGACATGATAGATTCAGTCTTCAGGTAACGCCCAATGTAATACTTGTAACAATCTCTTCTTGTTTTGTAAAGAGTAAGACTATTCAGAAAATCATTTTTCGCAGGCACTGCAAAACCAAACTTCTTTGCATGAAGAGAAAGGATATCAAATGACCTTCTAGCCTTCTCTCGCCAGGTATTCAGTTGATCATTATAATATCTAAGATCGTGATTATAGCTCGAAGCTACGATTTTTGCCTTATTAGCATTAGCAGCTAAAAATCGCTTCATGTTATAGTAATATGAAACCCAACCACAAGCATCGATCAATGCCTTAAATTCCGCCACATATTCAAGGACAGGCAAAGAAAGCTCATTCTCGTCCGTAAACGGAACAGCCTCACAATCCGGTATCAAAATATCATCAATAGTTCTCTCATCGTCAACTTCCTCAATTCTAAATCCATCGTCTCTCAATTGTTTCACCCCCTAGAATAACAAAAAGTTAATGTACTATATAACATATATTATAGTACAAAACATCAAAAAAATCAATATATAAGCGTTTCTTAAGCTAATCCGCTATTTCTGTTCAGTGCGATACTTCTTCACTCCCTCTCTTGCTGCTTCCGTTTGGGCCTCCTGTTTTGAATGTCCTATGCCAGTGCCCTTCAAAGAATCCCCCACATAAATTCCCACCGTAAACTTCTTATCATGATCTGGCCCCTCCTCTTTAAGAGTTCGATATACTGGCGTCATACCATCAATTTTCTGCGCCAATTCCTGTACATAAGATTTCGGGTCACGCCATGAGCCCTCCTCAAGAATCGTATCAATTTTCACCAAAATATGTTTCGCAATAAACTCCTTCGCTTTCTCGTACCCCTGATCCAGATAAATCGCCCCAATCACCGCCTCAAAACAATCCGCCAGTATCACATCGTGCGCACGCTCCGAACCATGCTTTTCACCCCTGGACAAGCGCACTAAAGGCTCATACCCTAATTCTTTGCCCGCATCTCCAATCGACTCCGTACGCACCAAAGCTGCCCTTAGTGCTGTCATCACCCCCTCTGGATAATCATAATTTCGGTACAAAAAGTCCGACGATACCAGCTCAAGTACCGCATCACCCAAAAACTCCAATCTTTCATTATGCTCATGCGCCGATTTATGTTCATTAACATAACTCCGGTGCGTAAGCGCAATGATTAGTAAATTCACATCATTAAATCTAAAGCCAAGTTTTTCCTCGGCAAACTTTTGATATTCCTCCATTTTCCTCCTAAAATTCCCCCGCTCTGATTTTTTTCTTTGCTATTAACATTAATTTTTCAATATCTTCGTATTCAATTGCATCCAGCGCATCCGCAAATGAAAACCACTCAATCCCCTTCATCCATTTCTCTGCAGTAGGGTGTTCATGTGCATCTAGAGCCTGTACTAGATAAATCTGCGTAGTCATCAACACCAATTTATCTAACCTGCGATATTTAAAATGAATCTTACCAAGCCACGACAAAATCGAAATATTCTTGAGTCCAGTCTCTTCTTCAATCTCGCGCCTTGCGGTCATCTTGGCGGTTTCACCTGGCTCGATATGTCCCTTTGGTATCGTCCACCGCTCTTTCGAATCCTGAATCAACAAAATCTCGATATCTTTCTTGTCCTTGGTGAACCGAAAAATAATACCACCAGAGGTTGGCTCACGCACAATCTCCTGAATAGTAGCCTTTTTGCGAAAGACCGCTGATTTAATCTTATCAAAAGCTGACTCTTTAATTCTTTCCGTCGGCAGTGCTTCCGGAACCTTTAGAGTCCTCCTTGCCGTCGGCTCCTCCGACGGATTTGTTTTCTGCTCCATGGCTGTCTTCTTTGCTGATTCCTAACTTCTTGTAAGCCGTACCAAGTACACCGTTAATAAACTTCGATGAATTCTCCGAGCCAAATGCTTTAGCTAACTCTACGGCTTCATTAATGGCGACTTTCGGCGGGATACTATCCCTACATTCCGAAAGCTCATAAAGGCCCATCCTTAGAACATTTCTATCAATCGCCGCAATTGAATCTATTGGCCATTCGGGCGCCATTGGCTGCAAAGCCTTGTCTAATGTTTCGAAATTTTCCGCCACATTATGAGCTAAATTGTATACAAACTCCGTATCGCCCAAAGCTTTTTCGTATGGTTCAATATTCTTAGCAACGATAATGTCCAAATCGACGTCCGGGTCTTTGGCCAGCGTCCTGAGCTCATACTCATACAGACTCTGTAATACTATTACTCTACCTAAATGTCGATTACTTGCCATTTTATTCTCTTTACTACTTATTAGTTTTAACTTTTAAATTTGGGGTCTTTTTCTTGGTTTCAAAGACTTTCACTGGAGAAGTTTTATTCACTCTCCTAGCCAACTTCAACCTAAGATGACTCCTACGAAGCCCAGTCTTTCTGGGGCTACTTTGTTTTTTAGGTTCAGGCATTTTACTCCTTAATTTAATAGATAATTTTATTTATATTATCACGAAATCTCGGAATTTGCAAATTATTCGTATTTCTTCAGTGCCTTTTTAATCGCTGGGCGATCAAAACCTACAATTCTTTCGTCGCCAATCACCGTCACCGGTACCGCCGTAATGTCTTTTTCTTTGGTTGCATCCTTCTCGACGAATTCATACCCCTTGGATTCCAGCCAATCCATCAAAGCATGACAATATGCGCAAGTTGGAGTTGTATAAACTATTATTTTCATATTAGTATTGTATCATATTCTGGGTGGGTCCTGCCGAATTCATTTTTCCCTTTAGTCCGCTGGTTTGGGGGTCCCCCAATGAATCCGTCACCCACCCATGTTAAGTGCGTACAACGCTACCCCAGCCGCTACTGATACATTAAATGATTCCTTCTGCCCCTTCATTGGTATTTCAATAAACAGATCAATTATATCATGGAGCGAATAATCAATGCCATTAACTTCCTCACCTAGAATCAAAACTATCTTATTCGTTAGTTTTTTCTTCAATTTTGGGTCATTTAACGTATAAATTGGAACATTTTTGATATTATTTTCTAGCCCAACGATTTGCCATCCCTGTTTTTTCAGTCCTATAAGCTCAGATTTTATATCATCAACTGCATAAATCTCTAGCATATCTTCTGCACCCAGCGCAGTTTTGTGAATTTCATGGTCCAATTTATCACGTAGATGTGGTAATAAATCCTTGTCATGCACTCTTGGCGTATAACCCGACAAAATCACCTTTTCCACCCCAAATCCCTCAGCCGTACGCAAAATCGCCCCCACATTATATGTTGACCGGATATTGTCAAGTACTAAAATCATACTACGATATTTACTAATTTAGCTTTCTTTACAAAGATCGTCTTTTTTACGCCAGATTCCGTAAATTTCTTTACCTTTTCGTCCGCCAAAACCATCTCAATAATCTTATCCTCATTCTCTAAATCTTCCACATTGACTTGAAGCTTAGCACGCAGTTTACCATTAATTTGTACTACCAATTCTACCGAATCGGCTACCAAATATTTCTCATCCCATTTCGGCCATTCATCATCAGCACCCAATTTCTCGAGCATCTCCGAAGCTAAATGTGGCGCAAACGGCTTGAGAAGCTTCGCTAGTGTCACCAAATCATCCTGCTCCGCTCCTGTCTTATAAAGCTCATTGACATACTCCATCAACCCCGCCACCGCAGTGTTGAAATTATAGCGATGTATGTCTTCTGTTACCTTTTTAATGGTTTTATTACGGATGACGGCATTGATTGAAGAGTCATTTTCTCGGGACAATTTTCGGTTAGACTGGCTGAGACGTATATTCCTGACGTCACCGACAGGTTCGTCCCGAAGGGACGGTTCTGCCGGCTGACCAGTGTATGACGTCGAAGACGGGCTTGCCGGTCCCGAAAAATGACTCTCAATCAGATTCCAGCAACGATTAAGGAACCGATATACGCCGCCAACAGAACGTGTATCCCATGCGGCATCCATATCATATGGTCCAATAAACATTTCGTAAGTACGCAAAGTATCCGCGCCATAGCCATCATTGATTACATCAAGAGGATCAATCGCATTACCTTTAGACTTCGACATCTTCTTGCCATCCGGAGCATTGATATAGCCATTATAAAGCAGCCTCTTAATCGGTTCTCTAAAAGGCAGGTACCCTTGATCGGCAAAAAACTTACACCAAAACCTCACATATAATAGATGCGCTACAGCATGATCGCCACCGCAATAATAATCAACTGGCTCCCAATAAGAAATCGCTTCCGGTTCCCATGCATGTTCTTTGTCGTGCGGAGAAGCATAACGCCACAGATACCAAGATGAACAGGCATAGCCATCAAGCGTATCCGTCTCGCGAGTCATCTCTTCCCCATCGATTTCAACTTTTAGCCAATCTTTCGCCTTTGCAAGCGCCGACCTACCAGACGAATCTGGCTTATAATCTTCTATCTCGGGCAGCAATACCGGTAACTGCTCTTCTGGAATCGCATGTGGCTCACCATTAGAATCATAGGCAATCGGAATCGGGCAACCCCAATACCGCTGACGGCTAATCAACCAATCACGCATTCGATAAGTCGTCTTCGGCGTACCATACAAATCTCTATCAATCAGCTCCGTCTCCACAATCGGCAAATCAAACTTCTCGGCAAACTCTCTATCTCTTTCGTCCATCGCCGGTACCGCCATAATCGCCCCTGTGCCATATCCAGCTAGCACATAATCCGCCACCCAAATCGGAATCTTCTCCTTCGTAGCCGGATTCACTGCAAACGCCCCAGTAAACACCCCTGTTTTCTCTTTATTCTCTTGGCGTTCGATTTCGGATTTTTTAAGGGCGCTCTTTTTATACTCCATCACCGCCTCACGCGCATCATCCGAAACGAGATAATCTAGTCCCGGATACTCCGGAGCGAGCACAATAAACGTCGCCCCCAGAATTGTATCGGGCCGCGTAGTGAAAACAATAATTTTACGATTACTGCAAGACTCGGATTCGTGAGCATTCGCGACAACGGGAGCGATCGACGAAGCGCCACCCGTAACGACGGGCTGGCGCGAGGAGGCGAACGAATTCGAGTCTTGAGTAATCGTGAATTCTATTTCCGCTCCAACTGACCGCCCAATCCAATTCTTTTGCATCGTTTTAATTCTCTCGGGCCACTCCAGGTTATCTATTTCGGATAATAACTCGTCGGCGTATTCAGTGATTTTAAAAAACCACTGCTTCATTTTTTTCTTCTCGACTTCATGCCCGCAGCGCCAACAGCAACCATTCTCTACCTGCTCGTTTGCTAGCACCGTCTGATCTACTGGACACCACCACTGATAAGACTCTTTTTGATACGCCAACCCTTTCTTGAATAACTGCAAAAAACACCATTGTGTCCATTTATAATACTCCGGATCAGAAGTGTTAATTTCGCGCGACCAATCAATTGCATAGCCCAATCTTTTAGCCTGCTTACGGAAATTCGCTACATTTTCTGCCGTCACATCCTTTGGCGAACGTCCAGTCTTAATGGCATAATTCTCTGCCGGCAAACCAAAAGTATCATATCCAAATGGGCGCATTACATTAAGACCTTGCTGCCGATAGAACCGCGTCAATACATCCACGATTGTAAAATTTCGCACATGCCCCACATGCAGACCCGCACCAGATGGATATGGAAACATCTCAGCCAACATCATCTTCGGAGTACCTGACTTTTCGCTAGTACGAAAAGCCTCTGTCTCATCCCATTTTTTTTGCCATTTTTGTTCAATTTTTAGCGGTTCATATCTTTCCATAAGGCAAATTATACCATATAAACAAGGATTAATAAAACGCCTATGTTATCCTCTATACCGACTAAGTATCGTTTTCTTTAATCACATGATTGTATATATTAATAAACCTATCCAGTGTCGTCTCAAAATCATGTTCCTTGGCAATCTTAACAGACGCTTTGCTATATTCCTTTCTCAGTTTGTCATCTGACAAAATCTTCACCAAAGCCTGCGAAATCCCCTCCACATCACCCGCCTCACACAAGACACCATTTTTACCATTCTGACAAACCTCCGCCACCGCGCCCTTATTCACCGCGATTAGTGGCAGCCCCGAAGCCGCCGCCTCAATCAATACAATCCCCTGCGTCTCTATCTCGGACGCCGTCACAAACACATCCCCCACCTTATATATTTCATACAAATCCGGCGGCATCACTCTACCAATAACCTTAATCGCGTCTTCCAGACCTTCACCTTTAACCTTCTTCTGCAATTTCGACCTATCCACCCCATCACCCACTATCACAAACTCTGTATTCGGAACTTTGATCCGCGCTTTTTTATACGCCTCTATTGCTAAATCCACCTGCTTTTCTGGATCCACGCGCCCCACATATAACGCAATTTTTTTATCCTTACTGATTCCGTATTTCCGGTAAATCGCCTCCGACACCTCACCTGGTTTAAAATGACTGAGATCCACTCCATTCGAAATTGCCGCTACAGGTACATCTAACTGATGCTTATCTAGCAAATGATGTATTGATTGCTCGGTCGGCATCGTCACAAAATCACTTTTACTTTGACGATTACGAAAATAAGAAGAAAGCAGCGCATTTACTGGTTTTTTTAGCACTCCAGGAATCTTAATAGGATCAGTCAATACTTCCGGCTGATTATGTTCCGTAGTTACCACCGGAATATGATGCTTCCTAGCATACGACACTACTGATAAACCAATCGGATCCGACACTTGGACATGCACCACATCGGGCCGGAATTCCTCCATCGCCTTTTTTACTTCTGTATATGGAAATACAGAAACCCTAAACCCATGCTTATAAATTATGCGCGGGATTACTATGCCGGCGATTTTCTTCTTTTCTGGTAAAGGGTGAATCTGGTCATGATATATTTTGGCTTGAATTGATTTCAAAAAAATCACTTTAACCCCATCTATCATTTCGGTATGATTTTTACCAGTTTGCGATGGACAAATCACCATTACTTGATGCCCACGCTCAACAAGTCCTAAAGCTAAATTGTGGGAAAACACCGCCACCCCATTTATCTGCGGATAATATACTGCGGTCGCAATTACGATTTTCATAATTTCTTTGCTTTATCTAGCTGCGGATCACGCATCGCATTGATATCTTCATAACTTCTCTCAACCTCAACATCGGGCTTAATCCCAGTCTTGTTAATTGAGCGCTCCTTTGGTGTCAACCACTCTGCAGTCGTAACTTTTAAGACTGTGTTATTGGATAAATCGTATAAGTTTTGTACTACACCTTTACCATAAGTCGTCTCACCAACCACAATCGCTTTACCGTAATCCTGCAAGGCTCCTGCCACAATTTCACTAGCTGATGCCGTAGAGCCATTTACTAGCACAATTGTCTTCATATCTTTCAGAATTGCTTTTCCACTATTCGATTTTGTTTCTGAATCGCCAAAATGCTTAGATTTTTGTTTTAACACTACGTCATTATCAATCCAAAGGCTTAACAAATCCTGTGCTGCTGTCACATATCCGCCACCATTCCCGCGTAAGTCTAAAATCACTTTATTAATTCCCTTTTCTTTGAATTTCTTGGCAAAATCCTGCACCATCGTACCGGTGTCGTTATCAAATCTCGTCACTGTCACAATCGCCGTGCTACCATCATAGTCCACATATGCCGATACGTTATTGATAGTCTCGCGCTTCATAGTGAATTCCTTTTCCTTACCATCGCGCACCACCGTTACAGTTACTTCAGAGCCAGTCTCGCCGCGCACTTTCTTAGAAATCTCATCTGTACTGAGATTATAAACTTCCTCGCCATTAACTTTATAAAGGATGTCGCCAGCCAATATCCCAGCTTTTCGTGCTGGATTATCTGGCAGAGTCCTTAGCACCCGCACATAGCCATCACGCAGCCCCATTTCTACACCAATGCCACTCCCCACATTGCCATGCAAATCATCATAAAAATCGGAAGTTCTTCCGCAGTCATATATACAGTATAAGTATCGCCGAGAGCCTCAGTCAAACCTTTTTTTGCGCCCTCAAGGATAGCATCATTGTCTAGCTCGCCATTGTACGAAGAAGCTAATTTATTATAAACTTCATTTAGAGATGCCCAGTTGATGTTCGAATTATTGCCGCTAGACATTCCTAAGTATGGCGCAAATCCTCCGAACCATTCCCCACCAAACAGCCCTACTATCATCCCTATTACCAGCATCACTACGCCGATTATAATTGCATTACCAAGACTTGTCTTTTTTTCTTTCCACTCTACTTCTTTTTCCATATTACCATTCTATCACAAATTAAAAAGTTATGCTAAACAAAATCATTAACTCTTAGAGCGACACAAACAGAGGAGACGCTACGCACCAGGGGCTAAGCAGCGAATAGTCCTCCCGTGGTACTTGATGTGGTTGACCGTGCCTGGGCTGACGTTGTCACTGTAGAAGCTCATGCCGCGAGCGAGGTCGCCAGAGCTTGCTGTAGATGACCAATAGTCACCATAGTACCCACGATTGTTCACCGAACCGCCGCTGACGCCGCCGGAATAAACGAAATTGTTAGGGTAAGCCCTCAGAGCATAAGAGACATTTAAAGCCTCTGGAGTACCGGTATAACGTGGAGCTGTACTGCTATCATAGTTTGCTGGATTGGTACCACCATTAATGCCAGTTACAATTAGCGCCCAGAAATCATTGTTAGCTTCATTGGACTTATTACCACCTTTCGGTAAATGCCAGCCAGTAGGACAGATAGAAGTACTAGTGACGGATTGGTTATTAGTAGTATAGTCGGTAGTATCTGCAATAGCTGCTGCCCAAGTGTAATAGTTACCATAACTATACATACCAGCGTTCGTTGTGTTATTAGTGGCAGAGTTGGAAGTTGGATTACTTGGTCTATCTGTGGCTGTAGTAGGCGTATTTATATTGTTATAACGTGGGAACCTATAGGCTTGGTTGCTACCAGAAATAGTTATATCGGTAGAGCCATCGGTGCTATATAGGCTATTTGCAGTAGTACTATAATTCGCCCATGGCGCTTCTGGATTAGCTAATCCAGCAAAGCTAGCATTGTAGCCTTGCGCAAGCGAACCATTAGTATTATCGGTCCCAGTGTTTTCTAGACGCATGTTTTCAATCATCCAACAATTACCATCAGCAAGTTTAGCTACAGCATAAGTTTCGTTATCACGTTGGTCGGTAAGGGCTGTGACTGCGCCACTTTGTAAGCTAGAACAACCAGACCAGTTTTGTAGACTGCCAGCCGATTTAATCCATCTAGCATAGAGCGAAAGCCCAGGATTACTTCCGGTATACTCACCAGCAGTGAAGGTGATTCTCTCTTGTGGACCCAAATAACCAGTTGTATCAGAATAATCAAAAGTCTTACTCCACCCAGCAAAGCCATAGCCTTCGCGTGAGAAGTTAGATGCTAAGAGCGTAGCGGAAGTATCAGAAACAGTAATCGTCTGACACCCCATAGTACCTTCTACGTTACTTCCGTTTGGATAATAGCAGATTTGTCCCGCCTGAGTAGTTTGTGGTTGTAGTGGCGTATCTGCATCATTAGGATATACCATAGTGTATTTAACCTTACCATTATAACTTCCAGCTGGTTGAGTGCTAGTTACGTACACTGCATAAGTAGATTGTAGATTAGCTCCAACTGTTGCATCAGTTCCAGCTGTTCTGGTAGCTACTTTAGTATAAGTATCAGGTACTGCATGATAAGAATCAAAGTCTGATAGTATGGTAGGAGCATAT
>JAFWDS010000031.1 GCA_017516075.1 Candidatus Saccharimonadota bacterium | reverse complement strand
TACATTTGACACAAAAATCCAAATCGGAACCAGCATAAACAGTAAAATAGTTCTGATCTTGCACTGCATAAATGCCTTAAAAAAATAGTATAGCGTTCTCTTTATGTTCCCTCTCTTTTTCTGTTTCATGCTATAATTATACCATGAGTAAACTAGAAGACATTGTAAGCTTATGTAAACGCCGTGGCTTCATTTTTCCTGGTTCCGACGTTTATGGCGGCATGGCTGGCACTTGGGACTTTGGCCCACTTGGCGTCATGCTTAAGAAAAACATTATGGACGCATGGTGGAAGTTTTTCGTAGAAGACCGCGATAATATTTACGGCATCGATGCGGCAATCCTTATGAATCCCAAAACTTGGGAAGCTAGCGGTCACACCGCTACTTTTGCAGACCCTCTAGTTGAATGCAAAGAATGCAAATCTCGTTTCCGCGCCGATAAAATCACTAAAGGCATCAACGAATCAGTCACTACCGAAGAATTCCTTGCCACTCACACCAAATGTCCAGTCTGTGGCAAAGAAAATTGGGGACCTATCCGCAAATTCAACATGATGTTCCAAACCCACGTCGGCGCCGTTCTGCCAGATGATGATAAAGAGCTCGCCAACCAAAACATCGCCTACCTCCGCCCCGAAACCGCCCAAGGCATCTTCACTAATTACAAAAACGTCATCGACACTATTTATCCAGATTTACCATTTGGCCTCGCTCAACAAGGCAAAGCTTTTAGAAACGAAATCAGCCCTCGCGATTTCATCCTGCGCGATCGCGAATGCTCCCAAATGGAAATCGAATATTTCGTAGCACCAAACACCTGGGAAGAAAACTTCGAAACCATGCGGAGCCTCCAGCACGAATTCCTTGAAAATATCATAGGGCTAGACAAATCCAACATTCATGAACTCGAAGTCCCCAAAGAAGACCGCGCTCACTATTCAAAGCGCACTATCGATTTCATGTTTGACTACCCAGGCGGCGAAGAAGAACTCATGGGTCTCGCTTACCGCACCGATTTCGACCTATCGAATATCGCCAAGGCTTCCGGCAAATCCATGGACTACCGCGACAAAAAGACTAATGAGACATTTGTCCCACATGTTATCGAACCATCCATCGGCGTCGAACGTCTCTTCCTGGCAGTCTTATCATCTGCCTACACCGAAGACGAAGTCTCCGGCGAAAAACGCATCTATCTCAAACTCCCTCAAAACCTCGCCCCATATAGATACTGCGTCTCCCCGCTTCTCAAAAATAAACCAGAGCTCATGGAAAAAGCCAAGGAAGTCTACGAAAAACTCCGTAAGAAATACAGCAACGTCACCTGGGATGATTCCGGCAACATCGGCAAACGTTATCGCAAACAAGACGAAATCGGCACTTACGAGTGCATCGTCATCGATTTTGATACTTTAGAAGACGATACTGTCACCATCAGAAATCGCGACACTACTGAACAGATTCGCAAGAATATTGCCGATTTATAATCCTTATGCTATAATACTTCCATAAAAGGAGATTATTATGGCTAATAAAGCTAAAGAAAAAGGCAACAAAAACTTAATTATTAATATTTGCATCATTTTAATCGTCATCGCCGCTATTATTGCCACAGCTATCGTAATGCTAATAATCAAAGGCAATACCCCTAGCGAAGAATTCTTCGTCTCTGATGGCACCAAATATGTCATCAACCTCAAAGGTGAAGAATCTTCGTCAGAAGAAGACGACGACTACCAAGCCGAAGAAGTCCACATAGTATATTATTATTCTGGCGAGGACATCACCGGCATTAAAACCTACTACGAATATAGCACTGAAGCCAAAGCCATGGCTGCTTTCAATTATTATACAGAAGTACTTTCCGAGGATTATGACAATATCGAAATAAATGGCAAATACGTCATCCTAACTTCCAGCGAGTCAGACTACAAAAACAAAACCACCTACGACGTCGAACAACAAATCAAATTCATCGAATCACAAAACGAGCCCACAACAGACGATATTCCAGTAGAAGAAGAGACTATAGTAGAGGAGAGCATAGTCGAAGAACCAGCAGAAGAGACGACTGCCGAATAGTTATTCCAACAAAAATACGGTATATATAATATATACCGTATTTTTATGTCTAATTACTTCTTAAATCTCTCAATCGACGCCTTAATCACTTCCTTTGCAACTTCCAACCCTTCAAACGACTTTACTTCAGTAGTTCCAGGCTTCTTCAAATCCTTATAGTGATTAAAATGGAATTCGATTTGTTTCAAAGTCTGCTTTGGCAAATCTTCCAAAGTATTATAGGCATCACCATTGTTCCTATCGTCTGCCGGTACACAAATAATCTTATCATCCACCTCGCCGCCGTCTACAAACTTCATCACGCCCAAAATCTTCGCCTTCATCCAGATACCCGTAGTCAAAGGCTGATCCGTAATCATCAATACATCCAATTCGTCACCATCTTCGTCCAAAGTTTGCGGTATAAAACCATAGTTGCAAGGTTTTGCGAAAGCCATCGGCTCAACTCTGTCAAGCATAAAACATGCATGCTCTCTGTCCCATTCAATCTTGTGATTCGAACCAGTCGGAATCTCAATCACAACATTAAGTTCACCTTTTTCGTAATCGCCAGGTGTCAAAACTTTATTAAAATCTGCCATTTGTTTTCTCCTTTTTACCCTATAATTATAGCATATTTGCTAGTTTCTGACTATTCGCATAAAATTCATCACACTCTTAAGAATCTCCTCGTCCACCTTAATTCTTCCTACCATACCAAGCTTCATTGTCGACAATACCCGAAGCAGCTTTATCTCATTCACGCCATACTCTCCGCTCGCCTTCTCCACAAACTCTTCGCTCATATTATCCCAAGCATATTGTTTAAACTCGTCTAGTTTTGCGCCGCTACTATCCCGATAAATATTTAACTCCTCCCCCATTGCTTTTCTCAAATTCAAATAAAACCATCCGTCAATCATTCGCGTATCCATTTTATCATTCAACGCTTCCAGACATTGCTTAGTAATATCATAAAATGCAGGATTATCCGAATTATCCGATACTTTATTAATAATTTTCAAAACCTTTCCAGCTAGCTCCATTCTATCAAAGTTTTTCAAAATCTCACCATAAAACTTCAACATTTTCGCACCAGTCACCAACGCCAAATCACTCTTCCCTGTATGAAGATTAAAATCAATCAAAGAAAAAGGTTCAATTCCGCCCGCCAGTTTCGATTTATTCTTACGAACCCCCTTAGCTACTGCCGCAATCTTTCCTTTAGGCGTAATAATATTAATTATTCTATCCGCCTCACCATAATTCGTCCGCTTCAATACAAATCCATGTGTACGAAAATCAGTCGGAATACTTTTCGATATATTCATAAATATCCTCCGGCTTCATAGTTTCCTTTTTTAAAACTCCTACCACTCCATAAGACGACAAATCTTTATCAAAGTCTAACGACGATACAATCACTATCGGTATTCTTGCCGTATCCTCATATGACACCATTTCATTAAGGAACGTAAAACCATTCGGCCCATCTAGTAATACATCCAAAAAAATCATTTCTGGCACTTTACCATCACTAATTGCATTCATCGCCTCAATAGCATTCGGAAAAATTTCCGCGTCACGCCTCGTTGCACGCGCAATACACTCCGCCATAATATAATCATCGTCAATTACAAAAATCATTGAGCAAACTCGCCTGTTTAGATACTGGTAGTTCTACGAAGAAACTTGTCCCATCGCGATGCCTTACTGCGCCAACATTTGCGTGCATATATCTCGAAAACCTCGACGCAATAAAAAGCCCCAATCCGGATGACCCAGGTCGCATTGCAATAGAAGTTGGTTTGTTTATAAAACCTCGTTTCATTTCCCGCCAAATATCTACCGGTAGAGCAGGACCAAAGTCCCTCACCACTACCCTTACACGATTCTTCACTTCTTTTATAACCAGCTCTGCCCTTGCCCCCTCGCTAGAATAATGCATCGCATTAAGCAAAAAATTATAAATCACGCTATATAGTAGTTCTCTATTTGCAGTCACCAGTCTTGAACGATTTGCATACTTAATAAACAATTCCTTACGATTATAATCAAACAAATAGTTTAATTCTTTCGTCACATCATCACAGACCGCTCTCACCGATACCGGTTCCATTTCGAACAAGCCGCTCTCAAGTCTCTTGACTTTTATTAAATCATTCACCTGCTTAATCGCCCGTTCCGAAACGCTAATCATCTCCGAACGAATATGCTCATCGCGAGAATTCATCTCATCAAAAGACAAAGCCAACTGTCTTATGACCGCAAGCGGTGCTTTCAACTCATGCGCCGCCACCAAAATTCCATCGACCTCCACATCCATGTATACTATTATACACTAAAAACTACTTATTGAATGTAACTGTCTCAAGAAGTTTGTCGTAATCATCCTTAAATAATACCGAATCCGTCTGTAAAATCGCAGTCTTATCGCGAATCCTAAAAATCACAATAAAACCACTCAATTCTGTATTTGGTATTGTGCCGGTATACTTATTGCCAGTAATATCGTCACCAAAAGTAATGGATTCCATTGTAAGATTTGCATTCTTCTTTTCCATCGCTTTTTGGTATTCTTCAGCAACCTTATCAAAACTCTTATTAACGATAGTCACACGAAGTGCATTTATCGTCTCTCTACCAACCGAATCAACTTGGATCGGGTTAAAATAGGCATTAAAGTCTCCACCAGTCGTTGCTGCCGCCGCAACATATACGCTCCAAGTTTTTGGATATTCAAAAGTTAATTCACCATAATCAACCGGACCTTTAAAAGTCTTAAATGGATACTTTTCATCTTCGCTAAACTTCGCCAGGTTAAAACTATTTTGCTCGTCTTTTGCCTTGGCAACGGCCTCGTCAATCCGACCCTGTACGTCCTCTTGCACTTCATTGTATTGCATAGTCATCCAGATAAATAGCCCAATAAACGTTACTGCGACTAACGACGTCACGATAAGCGCGATCGTCTTAACCAGACCAGCAACATCCTTCTTTTTCTCTGGCATTACCTTCACTTCTTTGACCATTGGTGTCCCAGATGGACCAGTAGCAACAGAAGGCTGCACCGAAACTTTTTCCGCATCACCGCTATTAACCGGCTCTGCAGGCATTATTGGTGGTAATTGCATATCATCCATAAGCCCATTATATCACATTATTTACTAAAATCTTCCGATAAAACTTCAATCTCGTTCTTGAGTTCCGTCAAATCCTTTTCTATTTCCTTTGCAAGCGTCACGGCTTGTTTATATTTATCCGTAGCTTCATCCAATTTAAAATCATCCGAATAAAACCATTCCACTTGATTATCTAGCTGTTCTATCTTTTGATTTAAACTTAATTTACTCTCGCTCATGTATCTCCTTTATTTCCGCATTAATATCTTGTTTTAATGTTGTAATTTTAATTAACTCTCCTGGCGAAATCTTTCCAGAAAGTATCGCATAGCCCTGTCTCAAAACCTTCTCTGGGTTCAAAGTCTCAAGCAATTTCTTTTTATGCGCAGTCTCAGTAGAAACCTTTTCATATTCACCCCGAATAAAAGTCAACACTTTTTCTATCTTTTCTCGATTCGCCCGACTCATTGGTTCAATATACTTCGCAAGCAGTCCGCGCGAAACACTACCGACTTTATTACGATTCTCCTGCCTAGCCGACTCTATATTCTGCAATAGAACTTGCCTAGTTCTTTCTATCGCTCGATTTAGTTTAGTTTTTTCCTCCGCCCTATCTTTAGTTAAAATTTCCGCCGCATTCGAAGGCGTCAGCGCTCTCACATCTGCCGCCAAATCCGCCAAAGACTCATCTCTATCATGACCAATCCCCGTAATCACCGGTATTCTACTCGCCGCAATCTCTCGCACCAAAGCTTCATCATTAAAACAAGACAAATCATCTGCACTTCCTCCACCTCTAAGTATGGCAATCACTTGCACATCACCACGCTCATTAAAATACTTCAAAGCTCGTATTATCTGATCCGGCGCGTCCATACCTTGCACTTGCGTATTCGCGACTTGCACTTTCATTCCACCCCAACGCCTGTTAATAATCTTAATAAAATCACCATACCCAGCTGCGCCAGTCGAAGAAATCACGCCAAGCTTCACTAAGTCTTCCGGCATTGGTCGTTTCTTCGCCGCATCAAACAATCCTTCCGCAGTTAATTTCTTCTTTAATAACTCATATGCTTTCTTCAAACTTCCCTCACCTATTGGCTTAATCGCATTCACCGTCAACGAACATTTACCCTGTTTCCATAATTTAGGCGTCCCGCGCACTGCAATCTTCATCCCATCTTCTAGAGGTACTCTCAAATTCCATACCGCCATAAAACACGAAATACTCGACTCATCGTCTTTCAGATCAAAGAAAACCCATTTGCCCTTACTAACATTAAAACTCGAAACTTCACCCGTAATCACTACCGAAGAATATGCATACTCCAAAGTCTGATTTACTACCGCAATAAACTCAGTTGGCGTAAAACTCTCAGTCATTCTTACCCCTAATCGCATCATAGTATGGAATCGAGCCAGAAGCAATCGTAAATAATAGTGTAATCACCCGCGTCATCACAGTTACAATCGTTGCTGTCGGAAAATCCACACCTAGAGCAATCATCACGCCAGCCATCCCCAGCTCATACAATCCATACGGCACAATCCCATCAAATACTGAACCTATCGCTTCACCCACCATAATAAATGGCAAAAGTTCCGGACGCCCTAATGATATCGCCACAATCCAATACGTCGTAATTTCGCAAAAACTATAAACTAGCCCCCAAAGTAGAGGCTTTTTTAGATACTTTTTATTTTCTTTTGCTATTTTTACACTTTTATGAATATCCTGAAAATAATCACTGATCTTCTGATATTCCATCAATTTCTTCTTATGACCAAAAGTCACAATTTTAATCAAAGCATTCATCGCTCTTGAAACAGTCCTCGAAAAGAATTCAATCCTTTTGCTACTACTTGCCACATACACTACAAACCACAAGAAGAAAAACACACCCATATTCATCAGTAGTGAAACTGGTATTACCCACATAGCTTCTTCCGGTATCAGATTTAGTACTAATAAAACTATGATCGCCACTAGCGCCTGCAAATAATTCACTACCGTAGTCACGGCATAGCGGAAAAGATACAAAAAACTCGCCTGACCAGCCGATACTCCATAAGGATGTAGTCTATATGTTAAATACGCCAGACCACCTACCCCACCAGCTGGTATAGCGTGATTAACAAAATTTAGCTCCGTAGAGATTTTCAAAATCTCTTTTTTCGAAAACTTCTGCACATCCCGTTTATTTCGGAGATAAGAAAAGAAAATCTGGCCACAAGCATAATACATAAAAAGCTGCTCCGGTATCAGAAGCACCAATACAAAACCATTAGCCTCACGAATATGCTTAAGAGTCTCCAAAATATCCGGCCAATTCTGATATACTACATATCCCACCAAAATCGCCGTCAATATAAACAAAACCGTTCGAAAAGAAAACCACTTTTGTTTTTTGTTAGCCATAGACTCATTATAACATAATTTCTTAGCTAAAAATCCGCTAGAAAAAACCGCTAAGTTGGCTATTCTTCGAACAAACGAGGAAAACGCCAAGACAGCGGATTCTCTGCAAATAATTAGCGCACTTCGACTCTAACTCTTGGTAAACTTTTACCAGAGAAATGAGTTTTCTTAGTCTTCACAAAAGTTACCACGCCATCCTTTGCAGCATGAATGGTAAAATTACGCGACATATAAGTACCAGGACCAGCAATCTTAGTAGCACCAGTTTGGCGAACCAAAACCTCGCCGTTTTTAACTTTTTGACCACCAAAACGCTTGACGCCGAGACGCTGACCAGCATTATTATGAACATTCTTGGCGGTACCGCCAGCTTTTACGTGTGACATTTACTTTTTCCTTAAAATTAATATATCTCGCGCGACAATCTGGCTCTCTCGATGATAAAGAAGCCCCTCTCGCGTTTTATTATTAACATTATACCCCATATCTTGAATATCGTCAAGTATCTCTAATCTTTCATATAATTCATTTGACCTCAACCATGCCGGCGCCGCTATTACGACTGGTGTTCCTGATTTAATTTGTCCTACTAAATTCTTCAGAAATCCAATTATTATCGTCTTACATTCCTGTTTTTGTTCCTTTAGCTCCATTTCGGTCGGAATATTACTAAATGGCTTCCCTAGATACCCCTCGCATGCTACTGCATTAATCGGCTGCTCCCATGTATAAGAAGTTGCATCACCTTGAGAAATTTGGAAACTATTCGATTCGAGGGAATCCGGAGGCTGGCAAGCCGAGGGGTAGCGCCGGCCGCCCGTGGCGACGGGCCGGCCGGACGCGGCCCGAGAATGAATAGTTTCAAATTTCTTAAGCCATTCAAGATTCTTCTTACTATATTCGATCATCCGCTCATTGATATCGGTGCCATATGCTCGGTATCCCAGGAGAAGAGCTTCTTGCAAAACTACGCCAGTACCGCAAAATGGATCCAAAACTACTGAATCAGGTTTGAGCGATCCACAAAGATTTATCAAGATTTGTGCTAGTTTAGGCGGCAACATACCGACTTTAGCATCACGCGCAGGTCTCGCCTGATCACGTTTTGCATACGCATCAATATCTTGTACACCTATTACGCGGTACCAATCATCATCGACTTTGATAAGTTCAACTTTTCGTTCATTTTTCCCAGACAAACCATTATGTAAAGACGTAGCTGTAGATAAAACCGCATCTTTATTCTCTACCACCCTCACGCTTCGCCCATGCCGCACTAGAATCTTCTTCAGCTTCAACGCCTCCTGCTGCGCTGTTTTCTTTGACGCCTTCTTCGAATAATCGCTCACCCCAATCGTAATCTTACCTTCCGGTAGCGATTGTAAATACTCTAACGGTCTCTGTTCAAGCTCAACCGCTAACTTCTGCGTCCCTCCGAGTCGATTTATTTCAAGTGGCATCAAACATCTTTCTCGGGCTGCGTCGCCGCCGCCCGTCGCCACGGGGGCGGCGCGCTCATCCTCGGCTTGCCAGCCTCCGGAGGCCCTTCGAAAGACGTTTGACTGCCACTCAAAGCCAGTAATTGCCTCGAGTTCCGCTAAAGATATTTCCGGTTGCCTTCCTAATACCGCTAAATATTTCATTTGATAATCAAAAACTTATTCTTGCCTTTTTTTACAATTGCTGTCTGGTTAAGCTCAACATCATCAGATACCTTTACTCCATTAATCGTAATCGCGCCTTGAGAGATGAATTCGCGCGCTTTCTTTTTCGAATCTGCAAGACCATTATTTACTAATGCGTCCACTAGCATCACACCCTTCTTCTCTACCGGCAAATACTTCGCAAACTCCAAAATCTCATCTTCGGAAAATTCCGCAAAATTCGTCTCGCGGTTAAATAGCATCGCCGTCAAATTTTCAATCGCTTCCGCCGCTTCTTTGCCATGTACCACTTCCGTCGCACCATGCGCCAAAGTTTTTTGCGCTAATCGCTCTTCTGGATGCTCACGATGCTTAGCTAAAACTTCTTCAATCTCATCCTTCTCTAGCAAAGTATAAATCTTTAGCAAACTCTCCACGGCTTCGTCCGGCTGATTCAGCCAGAATTGATAGAAATCAAATATCGAAGTATAGTTCCCACCACCATTATCAGACGCAGCCAGCCACACAGCATTTCCTTCCGACTTGCCAAACTTCTTTCCAGTAATTCGGTCAATCACTAGCGGCGTAGACCACACATCTGCCTCTGCGTTTTCCAAACGCTTAATTAGATGAATCCCACTCGTACAATTACCATACTGGTCCGCCCCACACAGCTGCAAATCAACTCCATATTCACGGTACAAATGCAAAAAATCATATCCCTGAATCAAAGTATACGAAAACTCAGCGTAGCTAATCCCCGACCCACCTTCACCAATCCGATTCTGTACAAATTGCCTATCCAGCAATTGTGTCATTGAGAACGCCTTACCTACTTCACGCAAGAAATCCAAGTACTTCATATTCTTAAACCAGTCGAAATTATCCACCATAGTAAGAGTCCCTTCATGGACGGGTGACGGAACTGGAGGGGGTCCCCCAAAAATGCCGTCATTTTTGGGGGAGGACAAGTTCCGGCAGGACCCGTCCAGCAAATGACTCGCATTATTCATAATTGTTTCGACCTGCTTACGAATACATTGTTTATTATGCTCGACTTCCTCAAGCGGCTTAAGTTCTCGCTCCCCATTTTCTTTCGGATCGCCAATCTGCCCAGTCGCTCCACCTACCAGAAGATATGGTTGATATCCATGCCTCACAAAACACGCGCACATCATCAGAGCTGCCAGATTCCCAATCGTTAGTGAATCCGCACTCGGATCTGCGCCCCAGTAATATTTCTTATTTTCGCGATTGTCGAGCTCCTCTGGATTCGCAATCGTCGTCTCAGCCGTGAAGCCTCGATATAATAGTTCCTCTGATAGTTTCATATCTTCATTATACCACATCCGATTTCCCTCGCCCAAAATTCCCCTCTTGTTCGGTTTCTGTTCGGTCATACGCTATATCTAGCTTATAACGCCTATCTAGACACGCTATATCTAGCGTCTCCGCCCCACTATATATTATATGTAGTTCCAGAATGCTAATATTTCGGGTTGCTAGGACCCCGAAACGACACGAACTATAGGAACCTACGCGCCAGAGGCGACGCAACGAATAGTACTTCCGTAGTACTTGTAGTCGTGGCCCGCGCCTGGGTAGACGTAACTACTGCCGAAGGACATGCTGTAGGCGGAGCCGCCAGAGTTTGCCGTAGACGACCAATAGTAGCCGCCACTACCGCGACTGTTCACCGAGCCACCGCTGACGCTGCCGGAATAAACGAAATTGTTAGGATAAGCACGTAGGGCATTGGAGGTATCAGTTCCTTCCGGGGTACCTGTATAATATGGATATGTTTGCGAATCATAGTTAGCTGGTTTTGCTCCAATTAAAGCTTCTGAGAAGGCAAGGAATTCGTTATTGGCTGTGTTTTGGTTATTACCACCCTTTTGTAAATGCCAACCCGTAGGACAAATAGAAGTACTAGTAACTGATTGATTATTTGTGGAATAATATGTAGTATCAGCAATCGCAGCCGCCCAAGTGTAGTAGTTACCATAGCTATACATACTAGCGTCAGAAGTACTATTAGTGGCAGAGTTACTTGTTGGATTACTTGGTCTATCTGTGGCTGTGGTAGGAGTGTTTACGTTGTTATAGCGGGGGAATCTATAGCCTTGGTTACTTCCTGAGATAGTCTTATCGGTAGAGCCATCGGTGCTATAAAGGGTATTAGCCGTAGTAACGTAAGTGGCAAATAATGATGGTCCCTCCGGGTCCGCTAACCCAGCAAAGCTAGCATTGTAGCCTTGGGCTAGTGAGCCACTAGTATTATCAGTTCCAGTATTTTCTAGGCGTATGTTTTCTATCATCCAACAGTTACCATCCGCAAGTTTAGCTACAGCGTAGGTTTCATTATCACGCTGGTCGGTAAGAGCCGTCACGGCACCGCTTTGCAAGCTAGAACAACCAGACCAATTTTGTAGATCACCAGCTGATTTGATCCATCTAGCATAGAGCGAAAGCCCAGGATTACTTCCGGTATATTCACCAGCAGTGAAGGTGATATATTCCTGCGGCCCTAAGAATCCAGTATCATCAGAATAATCAAAGGTCTTACTCCATCCAGCAAAGCCATAGCCCTCACGTGAGAAGTTGGAAGCCAAAAGTGTAGCAGAAGTGGCGGAAGTAGATATGGTCTGACATCCCATCGTACCTTCTACGTTAGAGCCATTTGGATAATAACAGATTTGCCCAGCCTGAGTAGTTTGTGGCTGTAATGGCGTATCTGCATCATTTGGGTATACCATAGTATATTTAACTTTACCATTATAACTTCCAGCTGGTTGAGTACTAGTTACGTACACTGCATAAGTAGATTGTAGATTAGCTCCAACTGTTGCATCAGTTCCAGCTGTTCTGGTAGCTACTTTAGTATAAGTATCAGGTACTGCATGATAAGAATCAAAGTCTGATAGTATGGTAGGAGCATAT
>JAFWDS010000030.1 GCA_017516075.1 Candidatus Saccharimonadota bacterium | reverse complement strand
CTAACATAGAGTGCGCCCACTCCAATTGGCCCACCAATTTTATGTGCACTAAACGTTGCATAGTCCAAATCGAGTGCTTTTATGTCTAATTGAACTTTACCAAGTGCTTGCGTTAAATCAGAATGAATATACCCACCTTTCGCATGCGCTTCTTTGACGATGTCTTCTATCAATAATAATTCCCCAATCTCATTATTAGCGTACATATAAGAATAAAGTGTCGGCTTTTTGCTCCCACCTAATTCCTTTGCAGATTCAATTATAGAATGATGCTCAAGCGGCGAAGTGATAATTTCATGGTTTTCGAAAGTACGAATAACGGTATTGTTCGATTCAGAAGCGCCAGAGGTAAAAATGATTTCGTCTAAATCTGCGTTGATTAATTTCGCCAATAGCTCGCGTGTCTCTTCAATTTTGTTCATCGAGAGATGACCCGGCGTATGAAGTGCTGATGCATTAGCAAAATATTTTTGCTCCGCTTCATGCATCGCTTTTATCACCTCCGGTAAAAGCGGGCTAGTCGCCGCATAATCTAGATAAACCATAGTATGCTTGATTATATCATTAAATCCCTTTTTAACATAGTTACTACCTCTTTCACTAGGGCGTACCAGATGTTAGAAACAAAACAAGGCCAAAGGCCTTATTTTTATCGCAGTAACTTAATGGGCTCTTGAAACAATATTTTTCAAAAGGAACAGGCTTTAGTAAGATAACGCAGACAATGCTTGACAAAGTCACAACCAAGATTAATAATAGACCTAGAAAATACTTTAACAGGATAAGTTCACAAAAAAATGCTCCAAAACCATATTCTAGTAGCCAACAAAAAGTCTTGCGATTTAAAAAAAATTCAGGTTTTTCCCTATAAAAATGGTATAATACCCAACATACGCACGCACCCGTAGCTCAGCTGGATAGAGCGTTAGGTTCCGGACCTAAAGGTCGCACGTTCAAATCGTGTCGGGTGTACCAAAATTCAATTCTATGATATAATACACCACATGGTACCGTAGCTCAGCTGGTTAGAGCGTGGGACTCATAAGCCCAAGGTCGGTGGTTCAATCCCACCCGGTACCACCAAATTATTCTTGTGCTATAATAATCATATGAAAAAAGGCTTTACAATTTTAGAAATCATCATCGTCGCGGTTTTTGCATCACTGCTTCTAATTCTTTTTTTCGTTCAAAAGCAAAATATCGATGCCTTCGAACGTGACGAAGATAGAAAAACCGCTATCAACGCGATGTATTACGCTCTCGAAGAAAGCTTCTATAAAGAACACGGCTACTATCCCGAATTCATTTCCGAAGAAAACATCAAAGTTATCGATCCCAAATTATGGACCGACCCATCCGGTTTTAACCTAGGTGACCCGAAAAGCTCCTACTCCTACGAGCCCGCCAATTGTAAAGATAGTAAATGTAAAGAATATATTCTAAAAACCGAATTAGAAAAAGAAGACACTTACGTTAAATACAATCGTAACTAATCTTAATTATTGTCTGTTTTGCTAATCCTCTTAACACTCTTAGCGTTACTAATTAGCTTTATCACTGCCTTCAGATCACTTGGAGTAATATCCGAATACTTGAATGTATAAGTAGTCTCATCGCCCACTGTCGACAATCTAAAAGTTCCATAATGGAATAGTTTTTGCATCAAACTATCCTGCCTAAAACTCGCATCCTCAATCGATGATAAATCAATCGCATTAAACGATGTCGACACCAACGACTCCATCGTCATCTGTATTGCGTGCTTATTTGTTATAAATAGTCGATTCCCTTGATAAATCCTCCAGGAAACCAAGCCAATCAATGTCGTCGCTGCAAGAAGCGCGAAGAGGATTATAAACAAAAAGTTCTTGCCCATCTCGTCCAACATTGCTTGTCCCATCAACACTAACAAGAACGCCAAAAGAATAATAATCAGTCCTAGCGCCGTCCCTCCCATAATCATCATCAAACAAATTCTGGCTCGTTTAAACGCAAATTCGATATACTCATCATCGTCAAGTTTAAGCGCAGGAAAATCCTTTTTGCTCCTATCGTGACGTATTTTTGCCAAAGATTCGTCCATATTTGCTCCTTTTTTATATTATAACTTATTTTCCGGGTTTTGTAAATGCTTCCTACCCTTTTCCGTTACCATCCTCCCCCTTGGTGTTCGCGCAAGTAACCCCAATTGAAGTAGATACGGCTCGTAATAATCTTCGATCGTCGTCGCCTCGTCGCCAGTCAGTGCCGCAATTGTCGTTAGCCCCACTGGCCTATCACCATAGTTATCCCACATGAGTTGCAGCATATTTCTATCCGCCGGATCCAGTCCCAAAAAGTCAATTTCCATGAGTTTCAAAGCATCCCTAGCAATCTCGACATCCACAATCCCATCACCATTTACATCGGCATAATCTCGCACTCGTTTAAACAGCCTATTTGCAATTCTTGGCGTTAGTCTCGACCGCGTCGCCAAAAGCTCCGTCGCATCCGGCTGAATCTTGGTTTTCAAAATCCCAGCTGTTCTATTGATAATTTGCTCAATCTCCGGCTCTTTATAGTATTCCAACCTATGAATTATACCAAATCTATCGCGCAGCGGTCCCGCAAGGGAACCAGTCCTCGTCGTCGCACCAATCACCGTAAAATGCGGCAAATCCAGTCGCACACTCCTAGCCGCCGGGCCTTTACCAATCACGATGTCTAATTTATAATCCTCCATCGCCGAATACAAAACTTCTTCCACCGCCCGCCTCAGCCTATGAATCTCGTCAATAAACAGCACATCCCCATCTTTCAAATTCGTAAGAATTGAAGCTAGATCTCCCGCTCGCTCTATCGCTGGTCCAGACGTCACTCGAAGTGACGCTCCTAATTCATGCGCAATCACTCCCGCCATTGTCGTCTTACCTAACCCTGGCGGACCATATAATAATATATGGTCGAGCGTCGAACCATCGCTACGTTTTTTCACCGCATCAATCGCCAACTTCAAATTATTTTTGAGATGCTCCTGACCAATGTATTCATCAAAAGATACCGGCCGCAGCGTAATCTCAATCCGCTCTTCATCCGTACTTTCCGAAGCCGTTGGCTCCACTAACCTCTCTATTGCCATACCTCTATTATACCAAAACTCTACTTTTCCACAAAATAAACAGGGCGTTTGGAACCCTGTTTATTTTTGAAAGCAGAGAATTACTTATCTACCACTTCGCCTTCGACCGCATCATCGTCAGATTTCTTCTCATCAGATTTAGCATCATCGGACTTTTTGTCCTCACTAGCAGCTTGATAAAGTTTCGCGCCAATCGGCATGATTCTTTCGCCTAATTCCTTAGCAGCTTCTTCAAATTCATCCTTACCTGCCTTCTCATCGTTCAAAACTTTCTTAGCTTCCTCAACTGCCTTCTTGATAGCCTCCTTATCATCATCCGAAATCTTATCCTTATATTCTGTCGGCATCTTCTCTGCCTGATAAATTTGATTTTCTAGGTGGTTCTTCGCGTCAACAGAATCTTTCTTCTTCTTATCTTCATCCGCATGAGCCTCGGCTTCTTTACGTGCCTTTTCAATATCGTCCTTGCTCATATTGCCAGAGTTCTGGATAGTGATAGATTGCTCTTTACCAGTTCCCTTGTCCTTGGCAGTTACGTTCAAAATACCATTTGCATCCAAGTTAAAGGTCACTTCAATCTGTGGTACACCGCGTGGTGCTGGCGCAATACCATCTAAGATAAATCTACCAAGCGATTTATTATCTGCCGCAAATTCACGCTCACCCTGAAGCACATGGATTTCTACCTGCGGCTGATTGTCAGAAGCAGTAGAGAACACCTCGGACTTAGAAGTTGGAATCGTAGTATTGCGATCTATCAGAGGCGTCCTTACGCCACCCATCGTCTCAATACCAAGCGTGAGCGGTGTTACGTCGAGAAGCAGAATATCCTTCACATCACCTTGCAAAACACCGCCCTGAATCGCAGCACCAACTGCCACCACTTCGTCTGGATTCACACCCTGCATTGGATCCTTACCAAAGATAGATTTCACCTTTTCAATCACGGCTGGCATTCTGGTCATACCACCAACCATCACAATTTCATCAATATCCTTAGTAGACAGCTTGGCATCCTTAAGGGCCTTCTCGACTGGCTCTGCCAAACGATCTAACAAATCCGAAACCAATTCTTCCAATTTAGCTCTCGTCAAAGTGTATTCGAAATGTTTTGGCCCATCCGCATCAGCCGATAAGAAGGGAAGATTAATATCCGTACTAGTACTAGAAGATAATTCCTTCTTGGCTTTCTCTGCCTCATCTTTCACACGCTGCATTGCTGCCGCATCGCCCTTAATATCAATTCCCGACTCCTTCTTAAATTCGTCAACCAAGAAATTCACAATTAAATTGTCGAAATCCTCACCACCTAGATGCGTATCACCATTTGTCGACATCACTTCAAACACGCCATCACCAAGTTCCAAAATTGACACATCAAACGTACCACCACCAAGGTCAAACACTACAATCTTCTCGTCTTTCTTAGACTCTAGACCATATGCTAGAGCTGCCGCTGTAGGCTCGTTGATAATTCTTTTCACCTCAAGCCCAGCAATCTTACCAGCATCCTTGGTCGCCTGTCTCTGCGAATCATCAAAATACGCCGGCACGGTAATAATAGCTTCCGTAACTGGCTCACCAAGAAATGCTTCAGCATCAGCTTTGATTTTCGACAAAACCATCGCGGAGATTTCTTCTGGCGTGTACTCTTTGCCGTCCATCTCTACCGCTACGCCGTTCCCCTTTTTCACAATTTTATAAGGACTAATTTCGATGTCACGCTGCACCTCTTTATCAGTAAACTTTCGACCAATTAAACGCTTAATACCATAAATAGTGTTCTTTGGATTAGTTACACGCTGACGCTGGGCAACTTTACCCACAAGTCTTTCGCCTTTTTTTGTTACAGCTACGACAGATGGGGTAGTACGATCTCCTTCAGCATTAGTAATCACCTCAGGCTTACCCGCCACCATGTATGCAAACGCACTATTGGTGGTACCCAGGTCAATTCCGATTATTTTACTCATATTTTTTCCTCACTTTCTTTTAATTCGTTGGCACTCGCATATGTAGAGTGCTAATATACCCCTATTGTATCGCACTAGCACTCACTTGTCAAGACCGCCAATATACCTTTTTTAACAATTAACTAATCTATAATATATGCTATAATAATCACATGAAAATCATCTTTCCAGAGTTAAACACCAACCCTTACGCCAAAGAGGCAGTCAAAAACTTCGATGACATCGAATTCCTCCCAGCCGATTCTCTTGACCAAGCCGTCGAAATGCTAAAATCCGGCCAAGCCGACTCTCTCATCTCCGGCATCGATTATTCCACTCGCGACGTCATCCTCGCCCTCAAAAATCAAATCCCACTTGAGTCCCATCATTTCTCCAGTTGTTTCATCTGTCAAAAAGACGACCAAATCCTAGCCATCGCCGACGGCGGCATCATCAAACGCCCCACCAGAGAACAGCTCTACACTATCATCGAAGACACCGCTAAAACCTACCAAACCTTCACAAACAATCAACCCAAAATCGCCCTTCTATCTTATTCTACCAACGGCTCCGGCGCCAAAAACGCATCCGAATTTCAAGATTACTACGATTGCATCCATGAAATCAAAAATACCCATCCAGACTGGCTCATCGACGGGGAGATCCAGCTTGACGCCGCCATTAGTCCTCGTATCGCCGAAAAAAAGACCCCTAATAGCTCCTTGAAAGGCCAAGCCAACATTCTGATTACCCCAGATCTTAATTCCGGCAACATCCTCTACAAATCCCTCGAACAATTCGGCGGCTTCACCATCGCCGGCCCCATCATCCAGGGTTTCCAAACACCTCTCGCTGACCTCTCTCGTGGTAGCACCATAGAAGACATCATTCTCACTATCAACGTAATCAGGAGCAAATTATGAAATACTTTGGTACCGACGGCATCAGACAACCAGCCGATCAATTTACCCCCAAATTTCTCGCCAAAATCGTCAAAGGTCTCGTCGACTATGCAGGGAACGAAATCAAAGTCTTCCTCGCTGGCGACACCCGCGAATCTACCGAGTGGATTCTTTCCGACCTAGAAACCGCCTGCGAGACTTTCGGCCTAGAATACGCTAGCGCCGGCGTTCTTCCCACTCCTGCCATCAACTATTGTTTTTACCAAATGGGCTTCGACTATGCCATCGATGTCACCGCCAGCCACAACCCCTACACCGACAACGGCATCAAAATCTTCGAACGCGGCACCGCAAATGGTCAAAAACTAAACCCCAAAGCTTGCGGAGCTATCGAAACCGCCCTCGCCTCAGACCATACCTACACTCCAATCTCCCCAACCCTCAGGGAAGACCTCCACCAAGAAGCTCTCGACCTTTATATCGACCATCTCAAAACATACCTAGGCAAAACAGATTTACAAGGCCAAAACATCGGTCTAGACTGCGCCAACGGCGCCACTAGTGTTATAGGGAAGCAAGTTTTCGAATCTCTCGGCGCCACAGTTACGCCTATTCATGTCAACACGTCCTACAATACCGAAATCAACCACGATTGCGGCAGCACCCATCTCGAATCCCTCCAAAACCTCGTCACCGAGAATAATTTAGATTACGGCATTGCCTTCGATGGTGACGGCGATCGTTGTTTGCTAATCGACCATGAGGGAAACGTCGTCGATGGCGACCAAATCATCGCTATCCTGGCAAATCATCTAAAACTAGACCAAATCGCCATCACTGTTATGGCCAATCAAGGTCTCTTAAACTGGGCCGAGGGCACAGGCATCAAAACCGAAATCACCCCAGTCGGCGATTCCAATGTCGCAGAAGCCATGCGAAACTTCAACATCCAAATCGGCGGGGAACAATCTGGACATATCATTTTGCCAAACGAACCCACCGGTGATGGTATGCTAACAAGTCTCATGGTAGCAAAAACCATCTCCGAGACAAATAAATCTCTCCACGACCTCGCCGGCATTTTCACCAAATCCCCTCAAGTTATCCTCAACATGACCGCCACTCCAGAGCAAAAAGCCAACCTCAAATCTTCCGACGCCGCCAAAAAACTCCTTCTAGACTACAGCACCAAACTAGAAGGGCAAAAAGGCCGCCTCCTCGTTCGCCCCTCCGGCACCGAACCCCTCATCCGCATTACCATGTGGGGAAACGACGAGAAAACTATTACAGATTTAGCTAATGAATTAATGGATAGTTTAAAAAAATGTTTATCATAGGCATTCTACATCGACGGGTGACGGTCGTGGAGGGGGTCCCCCAAAATTGCCGTGGGTTTGCGGGGAGGAGAACGACCGGCAGGACCCGTCGAGAAAATGCCTAAAGAAAGGATTTTATGAACATCAGAGTCAAAACATTAACCAAATATGATGAAAAAACTGCAGATAGAATCAGGGAATTATTAATTCAGCTCTCCCGCAGCCACAAAGACCGCGGCGAAATTCCAAAACAGTGGTTCGACGACCTCATCGCTTCCCCTTCTCACGACCTCCTCATCGCCGTCGATGACGATGGCGAAATCTATGGTATCGCCACCCTCTCCATCATCATGGGACCCATCGTCCGCAAAGTCGCTTATCTCGAAGATTTCGTTGTCGACGAATCTGCTCGTGGCCACGGCCTCGGCGGCATCCTTTGGACCGCCATGCTTTCTTGGGCCAAAGGGAAAAGCTGCACCGAGCTCTGTTTCACCTCTGGCCACGGTCGCGAACCTGCCCAAAAATTCTATCTAAACAAAGGCGCCGAAATCTACGACACCAACTATTTCCGAAAAACCATATAAAGCATTATCGGCAGTATATTTATCTGTAACGCATTAGCAAGACCTGAGAAAAACATCAAACTCACCCCATAAGCCACAATGAGAGCCAGCATCATCGCATTCGCTGGAGTTTTCCACACCACCCTAATAATCAAAGCCAAACAGAGAATTAACAGGGAAACACCGATAATACCAGTTTCGAGCAGCAAAGAAGCATATTCATTCTGCACAATTTCCTTCGGCGCTGGCGACAAATTGTTATTATACAAAGCCTGACCAGCCCCACCAATTCCAACACCAATCATCGCCGTTTTAAAGTCTTTCGACCATATTTCTATCGCCGCCCCAGTGAGTCTCAGCCTTGTATCTGTAGATTCCGCCACATACCCGTCAAATACCGATTCACCTCTGTTATTCTCAAAGTTTTCCACAGGGTTTTCCACAACCTCATTTTCAACAACATCATTTCCCTTTTTTATCAAATCAGCCTCAGAAACGTCCGAATTTGGTAATTCCCTCTCCCCTCTTATATCTATCACCCCTAGAGACAGATGATTTAGCACCTTTCCCACCCCTGTTACATAGGTATCATTCGTCGGCGACACAGCCGCCATTATCCCCTGTAAATTCAGTGTAAACAAGAACGAAACCACCACAATTCCCCACGCTACCCCTATTCTTTTCGCAATTTTCCCCCGTTCTTTTCCTCTTTTCGCTCGAAACACCAAAAACCCCGTTAAAAACAACATCCCGACTATAAACGCATAAATTGCTCCTCGCGAAAACGTCAGGGATAGCGTCGCGGTTATTATTGCGAGGGCAACTGGCAATAGTGTTTTGAGGGGCTTCCGCAGGTCACGACCGAGGGATGAGGGGTCCGAGCCCCGTAACGACGGGCGCGAGGAACCCCGTCCCCGAAAAGCACTATTGCAGTTGCCTCCTACAAATAACCACACCGCCACAATTGCTGGCGCGAGGAGCAAATTCCCCATAAACTGTGGTTCTATCGCAAACCCATTCGGATGCGGAAACCCAAACATTTGGTATTTACACCCATCGCACATCAGCGACCCCTCCTGCGACACACCAACAAGATCTAATATGCATTGCAAAACACACCAAAAACACACCGCCAAAGTCGCCCCAAAGAACCATTTCAGCCACTTCGTCCTAAACCCTACATCAACCCAATCTCTCAAACTCCACATCGCGTATCCAGCAAAATAAATCAGCCACAAAATCCCCACCGTCAAAATCCCTCTAGTTACATTCAGCGACCACACCACCGAAATCGTAATCCAAACCGAAAACAGCAGCCATGCCCACTTATTTTTTAGCCCTGTCAGCAGCTTTTTCTCTCGCACCAATTCCACAAATCCCACTAAATCAAACACCACCAGCCAAATCAATGGCAGAGACAATTCAAAATTCATCGTTTCATTACTACCCAGCCGAATTATCGGAAAATACGAAAAAAACAACACCGCCGGCAATATATACAATAGATCCTTAACCAACTTTTTCATCAACAAAATCCTTCATTTCCTTTTCAAATCTCTTTACGCTGTAACCATCTGCACTCTTAGACACTTTCATTCTATCAAATTTCATCCCCTCAAATCTAGTCATCGCCTCCGCCAGCGACTTCACTGTCTGTTTTTCAAACAAAACCCCATTTTTCCCGTCCTCCACATAATCCAAAGCTCCGCCCTCGCCAAACGCAATTACCGGACACCCAGCCGCCAGCGCCTCCACCGGCGCAATCCCAAACGGCTCAAGACTCGGGAAAATATATCCCTTCGCCCCAGCCAGTAATTCCGCCAGTTTTTTCTTATCGACTAGCGGCACAAATTCAATCAAATCCGACCTCTCCGCCAATTTCACTAGTTTCTTATGCTCCGGTCCTTCCCCCACCACCATTAGCTTGCGCCCCAATTTCAAACACGCCTTGATGGCAAGATCAATCCTTTTCCAATTCACCTGCCGACTAGTAATAATATAATATTCGGATGAAAGCGGGTGGCAGTACGTCTTTTTCTGAGGTCTTAAAGCTAATCCAGATTTGGAACTTTGGGATGTATATTCCTGACGACCCGGACAGGTTCGCCCGTTAGGGCGGTTCTGCCCGCGGTCCAGCGTATGACATTCCAAAGTTCCAAGTCCCATGACCTCAGAAAAAGATGTACTGACAGGCCCCGCTTTCACTCGAAAATCGTCAATTTCTACCGGCGGATGAATTACTATCGCTTCTCTTCCATAATAGCGTTTTATCAGCCCCTTTGCATATTCCGAAATGGTAATAAAATAATCCGGCCTCTGAGCCGCCTCAAAATCCGCTTTCTTAAGTGGCTTCACCATCAATTTAAAAAAGAACCTCACTATCGGATTCAACACCGAAAATCCCGGATCCTTCACATAATCATCATACATCTGCCAATAATACTGTGTCGGCACATGACAAAACGAAATATGAATTCCCTTCGGATTTACCGCTTTTTTTCCGTGCGCGTGAAGCCATTTTCCTGACTTCACGGATTTCGCCTCCGCCCCAGTCACCGAAATAATCAAATCATATTCCGACAAATCCAATTTAGAAAACCACCTCTGCCGAAGCGGCCCCAGCAGCCTCCTCATTTTAGCTGGAAAAATCTGTAGCCACCCAGTCCTAACATCCGCATCGTCAAACCAATCAATTCCCTTCTTGCTGTATTTCGACGTATAAATCGGCGCCTTCGGATACATCTGGTGAAGCTCCAAAAGAACCTTCTCCGCTCCCCCCACATTCGTCAGCCAATCACAAACCAGCGCAACTTTCATTTCGCGCCTTCCCCCTTAAGCACCACTGCAATCGTCTTAAAGAAAATCTGCGTATCTAGCATCAACGACCAATTCCGCACATAATAAATATCCAGAGCCCTTCTCTCTTCAAACGGAATATCTCTCCTCCCAGATACCTGCGCAAATCCAGTCAACCCAGATTTCACCGTCAAAATCAACGACCTATCACCATAATCCCTTAATTCTCCCGGCAGAAGCGCCCTCGGTCCAATCAACGAAATATCCCCCTTCAAGATATTAAATAGTTGCGGCAACTCATCTAGTGAAGTCTTTCTCAAGAAGCTTCCCACCTTTGTAATCCGCGGATCATTTTTCATATAATCCCCATCTTTACGATACTTTTTGATCAATTCCGGCTTCCCCATTTTAATAAACGCCTCTTCCGCCGTCATCCCAGAATATTCCGGCTTCATCGTCCGAAACTTATAACATTTAAACCTCCTATTGTACTGCGTCAACCTCTCATCCGTATAAAACGCCGAATGCCTCAAATCAGACAATTTCAAAATCAACCAAATTATCAACATCGGTATTAGCCCCAGAATTATCCCAATCACTGCAAACAAAATATCAAAAATCCGTTTCACTACCACCATCCCACCAGAAAGCGGCGTCGCCATCACCAGCACCGCTGGCGTGTTTCCTATGAGCTCCAACTCGCCAAAATGCGACGACAGTGCCGTCTCACTCGGCACAAAATAATACAGCAGGTGCCGATTCACCGCCTGTTTATACACATATTCCGTAGATTTCTCATCTGTCTGAAAAATCACATCCGCCTGCGACTTACGCAGCGCGTCTTTTAAAGACGAATATTGATGTGTCTTCAAATCCTTCGGAATGAATCTCCGCCCCGCCACTATCCCAGCTAACCTCAGCCCAGACTCTGGATTCGATGCAATATAGTCCGCCAAATACTCTGTATTTTTCGAATTCCCGATAATAATCGCTCGCCTCACTGCATAATCATTTCTAAAAATCAATCGCACAATAAATCTCACTAAAATCCGCTCAATCAAAAGAAACACAAACGACAGCCCCATCGCTGTCACCGCCATTATCCTCACCGGAAACAAATTTTCACCAGTAAAAAAATCATATACAATCAGCGACGCCACCGCGAGCACCCCGCCGAGAAACAATCTCCCCCGTTCCGGTAATCTCGACCGTCCCAAAAAAATCGACTTCCGATACAAACCTAACGCCGCAAATATAATCAACATCACCGGTAGAACCACTAAAGCAGTCTTGATAAATTCAAATAGCTGCGCTTCAAAAACATAAGGCCTAGGGTCCACATGCGTCCGAATAAAATAAGCCGCCGCAAAAGATAGCACCAAAGCCAGCGCATCACCAATAATCAAACAAAATCGCAGTGCAAAATCAGACTTTTTCTGCATAACCTTATTCTACTCTACCGTAACTGATTTCGCAAGATTCCTCGGCTGATCTACGTTCAGCCCTTTCGCTACAGTTATGTAATAAGCAAACAATTGCAAAACAATATTCATCAAAATCGGCGCAAATATCTCTAGTTCTGTTGTAATTTTTACAACATTCTCTACAGGCAAATCGAATTTATCATTATTTGTTACTGCAATCACCTTACCACCCCTTGCAAGCACCTCCTGCAAATTCGACACCGCTTTATCATATAGTTCCCCCACCGGCAAAAGCGCTATCTCGAAGTATTTATCATCCACAAGCGCCAATGGTCCATGCTTTAATTCACCAAACGCATACGCATTCGCATCAATATACGAAATCTCTTTCAGCTTCAAAGCCCCTTCCATCGCCGTCGGATAAGCCGTGTCACGCCCTAGATAAATTGCGTGCTCCAGTTCGTGATATTTCTTCGTAATCGCTTTCACCTGCTCCTCCGCCTCCGACAAAACTTTTGCGATCTCCTCTGGCAATTTCGCAATTTCGCTAATATATGGTCGAAGCATTGTGCTCCTCACGCCCTTTGCCTGCGCTATAGTCAGCCCAAATATCACCATCGCAATCACCTGCGAAGTAAACGCCTTTGTCGACGCCACCGAGATCTCCGGCCCCACGTGAACATACGTACCCCCATCCACCTCGCGCGAAATCGTCGAACCAATCGCATTCACGATCCCCACAGTCCTCACGCCCTGCTTTTTAATTTCGCGCAGGCACGCCAGAGTATCTGCCGTCTCTCCAGACTGCGACACAATGAGCGCCACCGAATTATCCGGAATATATGCATTCCTATATCGATACTCCGACGCAATCACAGTTTCAATTGTAATCTCCGGCACAAACTGCTCAATATAATACGACGCTAAAAGCCCAGCATGATACGCCGTACCGCATCCCACTATTACTAGATGCTGAATTTTCCGCAGCTCCGCTTCCGTGAGTCCTGGCCCACCGAGATGCACTGTCCCCTGCTCCGCATTCACACGTCCACGCAAAGTCTCCGTCAAAGTATTCGGCTGCTCCATTATTTCTTTCAGCAAAAAATGCTCATATCCGCCTTTTTGAATTGCCGCCAAATTTGTCTCAATCTCTTCCACTTTCGCCGAAACCGGCTCCGCATTCAAAGTCTTTACTTCAATACTTTTTGCCGTCACCACCGCCACTTCACCATCGTTCAGATAAATAGCTCTCTTCGTGTGCCCCACTAGTGCCGAAGCATCCGACGCAATCAATGTCTCGTCATGCCCCACACCAATCACAAGTGGCGACCCACTCCGTGCCACCACTATCTCTTCCGGTTGCAATTCCGAAATTACCGCAATTCCATAAGTCCCCTTCACGAGTTTCAAAGCCTGCACTACCGCATTCACCAAAGGATAATTCCCGTCTCGATAAAACGATTCAATCAGTGCCGCCAAAACCTCCGAATCCGTCTCCGATTTGAATTCAAAATCCTTCAATTCAGCTTTGAGCTCTTTATAATTCTCGATAATTCCATTATGCACCAAATACAAAGGTCCAGCCTTATGCGGATGCGCATTCGTCTCCGAAGGTTCACCATGCGTCGCCCACCGCGTATGCCCAATTCCGATTTTATCGCTAGTTTTATTCTGCGCCAATTTCTCTTCCAGGTTACTAATCTTCCCCTTCGCCCGCACCAAAGTCGCCTTGCCTTCAGCATTCAAAGTCACAATCCCCGCCGAATCATATCCTCTATATTCTAATCGCTTAAGTCCCGAAATCAAAAAATCCTGCGCGTTTTTACCCCCCACATACCCCACAATTCCACACATAGACAATCCTCCATTACTTCTCCACATTATACCACAAAACCACTGCGCATAATTAACAAACCTACCCCACCTATATATCAAGCATTATACAGGGGGCTCAGGAGCGACTTGGGACTAGGAAACGCTACGCACCAGAGGCTAAGCAGCGAATACTCCTTCCGTTGTACTTGTACCTGAAGTTCGTGCCTGGATAGACGTAGCTACTGCCGAAGTACATGTGGTAAGCGTAGTTACCAGAGTACGATGTGGATGACCAATAGTTGCCGTCGGACCCACGACCGAGCACATAACCGCCGCCAACGTCGCCGGAATAAACGAAATTGTTAGGGTAAGCCCTCAGAGCATTAGAGGCATCTGAACCCTCTGGAGTACCGGTATAATCTGGAGTTGTACTGCTATCATAGTTTGCTGGATTGATGCCACCATTAATGCCAGTTACAACTAGCGCCCAGAAATCATTGTTAGCTTCATTGGACTTATCACCACCTTTCGGTAAATGCCAGCCAGTAGGACAGATAGAAGTACTAGTGACGGATTGGTTATTAGTAGTATAGTCGGTAGTATCCGCAATAGCTGCTGCCCAAGTGTAATAGTTACCATAACTATACATACTAGCGTCCGTTGTACTATTAGTAGCAGAGTTACTTGTTGGGGTACTTGGTCTATCTGTGGCTGTAGTAGGCGTGTTTACATTGTTATAACGCGGAAATCTATAGCCTTGTCTGCTACCAGAAATGGTTTTATCGGTAGAGTCATAGATGCTATATAGGCTATTTGCAATATTACTATTATTCGCCCATGGCGCTTCTGGATTGGCTAATCCAGCAAAGCTAGCATTGTAGCCTTGCGCAAGCGAACCATTAGTATTATCAGTTCCAGTGTTTTCTAGGCGCATGTTCTCAATCATCCAACAATTACCATCCGCAAGTTTAGCTACAGCATAGGTTTCATTGTCGCGTTGGTCGGTAAGAGCTGTCACTGCGCCACTTTGCAAGCTAGAACATCCAGACCAATTTTGTAGATTACCGGCAGATTTAATCCATCTAGCATAAAGCGAAAGCCCAGGATTGCTTCCGGTATATTGCCCGGCCGTGAAGGTAATTGTTTCTTGTGGCCCCAAGTAGCCAGTATCATCGGAATAATCAAAAGTCTTACTCCACCCGGCAAAGCCATAGCCTGCTCTAGAGAAGTTAGATGCTAGGAGCGTAGTGGAAGTATAAGAAGCAAAAATAGTCTGACATCCCATGGAGCCTTCTACATTAGAACCATTTGGATAATAGCAAATTTGTCCTGCCTGAGTAGTTTGTGGTTGTAGTGGCGCATCTGCATCATTTGGGTATACCATAGTGTATTTAACTTTGCCATTATAACTTCCAGCTGGTTGAGTACTAGTTACGTACACTGCATAAGTAGATTGTATATTAGCTCCAACTGTCGCATCAGTTCCAGCTGTTCTAGTGGCTACTTTGGTATAAGTATCCGGTACTGCATGATAAGAATCAAAGTCTGATAGTATTGTAGGGGCATATGTTCCAGTTACACTATTTAGCTTCATTGCCCAGTTTGATGTGTTTCCATTTTGTGCTATTCCGGTAGTTATATCATATGTCGGAGCTAGTGTTCCTCCAACTGTAGCTAGCATTTTATTATTACCATATTCTTGATTAGAATAACCAATCGCATAGATAGAGAATCCATTAGCATCATTACATACAGCTTTGAGTGTAGTAGTACCAATATCAGCTACGTAAGTTCCTGATTCTACATTAGCCGTATGTGGTGTGTTAATGGTTCCGGTCATGGTGCAAGCGACGGGGATACTGATAGCTACATCGTCAATCACATCATCCGCCGATACTGTCGTACTAGCCAGCACTGCTCCACTCAAAATCGCGCTTAATACTAATCCCCCAAGCAATACATTATATGACTTAACTCTTTTCATGTTTCCATTTTACCACAAGCATCACCCCACCACAAAAAAATCCTTATGCTATAATTAACCCATGGATAATCTCCTCGTAGTCATTATTCTCGAACAAGCTTTTGGCATCATTGCCCTGATTTGTACTGTCGTCAGCATGCAAGTCAAGAAAAAACGCCCCCTCATGCTTCTCCAGACTGCCTCCGAAGCTTTCGTCGTCGCACAGTATCTAGTCAAAGGCGCCATCACCGGTTCCCTCATGGCTACCAACAGTTTCATCCGCGATGTTATTTTCACCAAATACGGCAAAAAACGCGCTCCATTCTGGATTCTCATCGTACTTTACATCGTTATGACCATCCTCACCATCGTTAGCTGGGCCGGCCCACTTTCACTCTTGCCATACGTCGGCTCGCTCATCTACACTTGGACGCTCTGGTACGGTGAAGTCAAATGGATTCGCTTCGGCAACGCTCTCGGCAATTCGCCTTATCTCATTTACACTCTCCTCACCGGCAACTACGCCCTCTTTATTATGACCCTCTTCGAAGTCATCTCCGCCATCATCGGTTTTATCCGTCTCGACGTCCTCGGCAAAAACAAAAAGGCACCCCGTTCCACAAAACGAAGTGCCTAAATTTTTAAGCCGCTTCCTTGTGCAACTTTTTGAATTTCGCCGATTTACCATCTAGCTCATCAAAATCTTTTTCGGTAATCTTCGCATCTTTACCCGATTCAATGTAATTACGTAGCACTCCTACGAGAATGAACGGACGCACAAACACCGAATGCAAAATCTCCCACATCACAATTCCGCCAAGCGCGCTAACGGCAATCATCAGATTTCCAGCCTCCGCAAACCAGTTCGACGCCTCAAGCTCGCCACTTGCAATCATCTCGCGGACTTCATTTGCTAGCGCATCAAATGCACCCGGGAATGCCATACAAATTAGATAAGTAATCCCAAAAAATACCCCGCCAATACATACAAACGAAATCAAACTAATCCCAAACACACGCCCCAAATTCTTTAACAAAGTCTTGCCATGCTTAAAGAACAATACTGCGCCTTCCAGTGTCGCCTTGGTCGCTTTTTCGTCCTTGCGATAAAACACCCATCCTAAACAACAATCGCACAAATATCTCACAATCGTATTAATAATACTAGAAATCGCGCTACCGATCGAACCGCCAGTATCTCCGCCAATTGCCTGTCCAGCGCTCGTAATCGCACGCCCCAGCTGATTAAAAATCCCCTTAATCGCGCTCGTCGCCGCATAATACGCTGCCACAGTCAAAAATCTTTCCTTTACAACCTTCTTACCTTCACCATACACATCTTCCGGCAACTTTCCTTCCGACACACCTTTCGTCATCATTGCAATTTGTCCAGCTTTAAACACGTACGAAATAAAATGCGACGCAATTGCCACTAAAATAATCGCAATCACTAGACCAATCAAAAGCCCAATCATGCCATTATTTGAAGCTTTATCAGCAATCACAAAGCCTAGCACGCTTAAAATTAATATTACAATTATAGACCCTAGGTCCCACAAGAACCGCCGCAAAGAAAATGTCAACGTTTTCTTGTATATTTCCTTATTGTCCATATACTCCTTTTCTTTTAATTAATTACATTATACAACAAAGCTTTATTTTAAGCACTATTATACATTGCCACCATTATTCTCATAGTATTTTAGGCACTATTGTGCATTACTGCCACCATTCCCGTCTTTGATAATTTGCACTATTTTTTTCCCGTCATCAATCGTGGATTCAATATTATCATGGTTCATCGCCGAAATCACCTCAATCACACCTGCCACCGTCGTCACTGCACCCATCACCACATACCAAATTGTGTCAATCGAATCCGACGCAAAAATAAAGAACGGCCCAATTATTAGCTCAATCACAGTCAAAACCAAAAGTAATTTATAACGAAAATCAATCTCATTTCGATTTTTCACTGCATTAATCACACCTAGCACACCATTCAAAGTCGTAAACCCACCGGTCATCAGATTCAATGCCTTATTTGTAAAACCTTCATTCGACAATAAAAACACTCCCACTCCCGCCACTGCAGCATAAATTAAAGATTCAGCGATATGCAGAAGTATTATTTTGATTTCTGCCTTTCTTTCAACTTGATTATCCTTCGCAATTCTATCCCAAGTTGCTTTAAGATATCCCAACTTAAAAGCCGACCACAATGTCAAAATCACGCCGATACTAGTAATCAACATCGGTAAAGATTTCGTATCATTACCATAACCATTCAGCCCCGCCACGAACATCATAAACCCAGAAAACAGCATCATGATAGACGAAGCAATCCGATTTTTCAAAAAGATTTTGTATACCCCAAATCCTCGCTTCACCAATTCATTCATATTTTTATTATACAACAAAAATGGCAATCCGGGTGGGACTAGACTTTTGCTATGCAAGAACTTTTAGGGATTTCTAGCTTAGCTGGAGCTGGAGAGGCTTAAAACAACGACAATGGAGAAAATAAAAAAATACAATGTCAATGGTATAATTAACACAAAGGACTAATATGGCTTTCAATTTTAAAAAGGAATATAAAGAATACTATTTACCGAAGAATAAACCGAGTATTGTTGATGTTCCGAAGATGAATTATATTGCCATTAGAGGTAAAGGAAACCCTAACGAAGAAAACGGTGATTACCAGAATGCGCTTAGGTTACTTTACGGAGTCGCCTATACGATAAAGATGAGTTATAAAGGCGATCACAAAATAGATGGGTTCTTTGAATACGTTGTCCCACCACTTGAGGGCTTTTAGTAGCAAGATGGCAAAGATGGTATAGATTATAACCACAAAGAGCGGTTAAGCTTCATTTCCATTATTCGTCTACCAGACTTTGTGACGAAAGCAGATTTTGACTGGGCAATAAAAGAAGCCACCAAAAAGAAGAAGCAAGACTTCTCTAGAGTGGAATTTTTAACTTATGACGAGGGCTTATGTGTTCAATGTATGCATATCGGAAGTTACGATGACGAACCGGCTACGGTTGAGCTAATGCATAAATTTGCCGAAGATAACGGCTATGAGCTCGATATAACAGATAAAAGATACCACCATGAGATTTATTTAAGCGATCCTAGAAAATGCGACGCAAATAAGCTTAAAACCGTAATAATGCATCCGATAAGAAAGGCTAGTAGAGATAGTTAGAACAACTGTAATAGGATTAAAATGAAAAACACCACATTTATTCTCTATTATTAACTATCCCTCTCTCCGTGAGGGTTGGAACGTCATCTTTAGGATACTCAGGCGATATTATTCGCATAGCTGCGACACACCCAGAATTAATCCCGTTCTATTTTTTAGCTGCTTCGCACTCACTATTTTGCGCAAAATGAAAACATTGGTATAATATAATAGAAACATAAGTATTTTAGTAAAGGAGATTCATGCGAAAAATATCTTTAATTATTTTACCATTGGTTACAACTATTTTGTCTGCCGCACTTGGTAGTCCGGCGACCCATGCAGCCTGTGGCTCTTCCTTTTATGTAGGGTCAAACGCAGAGGCGGTTAGTGCTTGTGCTGGTATGCCTGAATCTAGTCAAATTCCTGGTTTTTCTATCGATTTAGATAACAATAAAATTACGTTGAATGATTATAATGGAGGAGCAATCTATTACTTTTGTCGAGCAACATGCGCCGACGTAAAAAGCATGGAAATTGAACTGATTGGCGACAACACGATTAGCTCTGAATCTTCAAGCTCATATCTTCAGGAGAATGGAGTCCCTCAAGGCGCTGCCTTTATTAATATAATTCCGAATTTTACCGGTTCTGGTACGTTAGAGATTAACGCTGCAGTTCCATTTGGTTTTGAAAATCCAAATTCAGCCGCCTTTTCCTTCGATATTATAGGCAAAGATTTTGTTAAAGTCTCCACACAAACTAGTGAGACGGCAGAAGTAGAAGATATCAAGGAGGAACTAGCAACTCCTGCCATCGTCGAGATTAAAGGTGAACCGTCATTTTTCAATACTACTGCCGGAATGGTTTTACTGATAGCAGTTCCGAGCATTTTAGTAATAATTATTATGGTTCTTATCGTGGCATTAATGAAAAAATCAAAGGCTCTTCAGCCATCTGAACAAAAAGACGTCAATAATGTTCCAAATCAAACCATTTAAAATCTAATAAAATCTAGTATCTTGTAACACAAAAAATCACCTTTTTTTGACAAAACAATGACAATGGAGAAAATAAAAGGAATACAATGTCAATGGTATAATAGTAACTAAAAATACCTGGATTACAAAGTTAGCATTGCATTAGACGTGGACGCCAGCGATTAGATTATTTGACATATCGTTCAAACATTATTCGAAGCTTATGGCTAAGGTAGTCATGG
>JAFWDS010000002.1 GCA_017516075.1 Candidatus Saccharimonadota bacterium | reverse complement strand
TGTATATATTTTCTCCACTATCCTCCTATATTCTATTAATGACAAATTGAATTATAGAAGCTGAGAGTAGAACATCATATTGCTTATGGGGGACATTTTTGCTGAACAATAGAAGGGGGACATTTTTGCTGGTTAGTCACAGAAAAAAACTTAGACTACAATAAAACCATGCTATAATCATAGTAGTTATGGTTAAAAAAAGGAAGGGTTTCCGTTATTTAGCATTGTTACTGATATTTTTTCCAGCACTTATTTTTATTGCACCACGAGCTAAAGCGAGGCCAGGTACAACTAGTTTAAACACTATTGCCAAAATAAATTTAACCGACGAAGGCGCTTTTGCTCAAAACCAAATCATTTTCTACAATCCTAACAAATGCGGCAACGAAGGATCCAAAATATGTACTCACGAACCTATCTATAGTGAACCAGTTAGCTCGGACGACGTGGCGCCAAATAGCGAAGTGGACGGTAGCAAGATAACATTTCTCGGCGATTCACTTATAGCGCTTGGAACAGAGAGCATCTTTAATGAGTATTTCGAAGGCGCAGATTATGGCAATGAATGGAATCAAACAGGCGTGTCTAACTATATCCGTTCCGGTAGGGGCGCTATCGACGTCTCTCATCCTGATGGCCCCGGCGGTATAGTTATCTTAAGAGACATCGTCAAAAGAGGAGCGCTTCGTCCAATTCTAGTCTTTCATTTAGGCGCGAACTACGGCAAAGTAGATACAATTATGGATGAATTACTAGAATTGGTGGGTTCAGATACCCAAGTCGTCTTTATCACTAATTATTTCCCAGAATGTTATTACAACCAGTATGGCTCTAGCTTGAGAGAGTTTTATTCCAATCAAAATGATTTCTTAAAACAAACCGCCAAGACTCACGATAATGTCACGATTGGAGATTGGGCAAGCTTCGCCAAAGACGAATGGTACAACCAAGATTGCATACACCACAAGGATATAAGCGTATCTAAGATGTATTTTAAGTTTATTGCTAATACTATTGCCAGCATTGACAATGAAGACTGTAAAGAGGCAGGATACTTGCCGGGTGATACCGTTGCAGAAAAAGTTTGGAATTGGCTGACGGATTATTTTAACGAACAGGACATACCAAACGTCAGTGTTTCGGCCGTAGCGTCCGGCATCATGGGAAATCTTATAACTGAGACGGGGATTAACCCATTCTTAATTGGTAGCAACCAGATGTATTACGGTATGCACATGCTGATGAACCCGTATGGTTCTGAATTGATGAACAAAGTTAATGACGTCATCGGTACAGATTATTGGTATGTACACGATGGTGTCACTTGGTGGAAGGACGAGACGGACGTCGATGCTCTATTAGCAAGCAGGGGAATACCAGAAAGTGCCATCGATACAGCGATTGATGAGTCGCTCAAATACTATACGGTCTTGCAAGGAGGATGTTGCGCCTGGGGAGAGTTTATGGATGGCGTCAAGAATTGGGGAGTTGCCGATACACCAAAGGGCTATTCTGATTTATTCCTGGTAACTATGGAACGTGCTGTTAATGGCGATACTCCAATCGAAGACCCGGGGGTCCAGAAGCATTATAGTGGAAATTATCAGGGCGCTGAAGCTCGGCGCCAAAATGCACAAAATGTTTATGATAAATATTCTACACTTGCCAGCTCGTCAAAAACAACCGAAAAAAGCCACACTTCAAATGGCACGAAATATTCAAGTTCAATCTCCTGGGATTCAGAGGGTTGGATTACTGGCGGAATGGAGGGATTCAACAAGGACCCCGCGCCAAGTCTAGGCACAACCTACAATAGTGGCAAGCCAAATAAAATACTTTTACACTATACACAGGGCGGTTCGGGAGGAGGATTAGGCATCTACTCCAACGTGAATTATGCGCCACATTTTACAATAGACTTACCCAAAAGAACAGTTTGGCAGCACCGCCCGCTTAGCGTTCCGTCAGGAGCCGTAATAGATTCAGACGACGTTAGAGACATTGTCCAAATTGAAATTTCCGGATACGGTTTCTTAGATGACAATCCAGACAATCCAGGCCCAGATAGCAGATGCCTTATTAATGGAGTAGACTACACTAGCAGCGATTATTGCTTCGCTCATTTTACGAACGAAGACTGGGACTATTTAGCCAATCTTCTGACCGGAATTAGCAAATGGGGACAGGATAACGGAGCAGACATCCCGCTCACTACGGAAGTAGGCTGGACGGGGAATGTCCCCAGCCTAAGAATGAGCGCAAGTGATTTTGATGCTGCAAAGGGAATTGTCGCACATATGCATGCACCAGACAACGGCAACCATTCCGACACCGGCAACATTTGGCCATTCGTAGAAGCAGCTATTTCTAGAGTAGGTTGCAGTACGGACGCCAATCCAGATGAAATATCCGGCGCCAAGAACGCCGACAAAAACGCAGAGGATGTTGGAGCATTCTGGTTTAGCGATAGTGATACCAGTAGTATGAAAACGGACCTTGAAAATTACGGAGATCTTGCTTTTCGCACTGGTAATGCCTATGGTATACCATGGGTCGCAATCGTTGTGCAGGGCCGCTACGAAGATTCCGGAAGAAACGGCTTCGACCATATGTGCGGGAAAAACAATTTTTGGGGTATCGCTTGCTATAACGGCTCAGGCGCGGGCGAGGGAGCAAACCTCGCAAATCTAGGTGAAGGCTTTACTCTTTATGGTAAAACCGTACACAATGGACGATATGAAAAAGCGCTCGAGCAGACAGACCCATATAAGTTCATTGAAGAACTCGGTAAAGGGTGCTGGCGCGTTAGCTATGAAGGCGTTTGCGGATACGATCCAGATCAACTCGCCAACATGAAAAACTCAATTGATGCGCTTCAAGCCTTCATAGATAGTCCCGAGGGCCAAGCCGTCGTAGCCGAATTTGGCGCCGCCGGATGTGACTCAGGTTCAACAGATGAATGTGTAGAAGGCGAAGACCAGAGCGCAAGAGATGGTGACGTTTTAGCTGCCGTGGAATTAATTATTGGTCTGGCTAACAAGAATGGAAGCACATACACCTGGGGAGGTGGCCATATCAGTAGCGGGCAAGAACAAGTATTTGATGATATGTTGAACGGTGCACCTATTAATGTAGATTGTACCGGTTTTGCTAGTTTAGTCATGTATAAAGCATATGGTAAATTAGATCCACTATCCTTTGCTTCGATGACGATTCAATACGCACCAGATACGTATGAAAAAATCGATCGATCCAAAGTTCGTCCAGGTGACATATTTGTTTATAATTCGCCATCGGGGCATGGCGGCATCGTAATAGAAGCCTCAAACGGAGTAGTTACCAAAATCGCCGAAACTGGTGGCTGGATTGGCCAAAGCGGCGCCAATACTAATATTGGTTATTCGGAAGGAGCGGCGAGCTTTTCAATTACCAACATGAATGGACCAAACGGAGAGTTCTATAGATATAAAGGAGCAAAGAAATAATGGAAGAGAATAATTGGAATTCAAGCTATAGTAGTACCGCTAGTGGCATAGCTCCTCAAACAGCCGCCACAGATAGCATCATCGAATCAACCAAGCCACGCAATATTATCGCCATAGTTTTTATTATAATGCTTACGCCAATCATTATTGCCATCATAGCTACAACTTTTGCCATCATAAACCATATTTCTGTTGAAGATGCTATGAGCTCCGATGTTGACGCTGCTCTTTATGACGCGGTCACCATGCGCACACAATCATCCGATTTATCAGTCCATCTAATCGGTTCCCAAAGCAACTGGTACGTTGCTACTTTAATCTCACTCTCACCAGATAGTTATGGCAGTAGTACTACAGCAATACTTGTAAAGAATAATGGCGCTTATGAAATTAAATATATTGGCACCGATCTCAATAAAAACACTCTTAGAGAGAAAGGCATACCTGACAATATTATTAATATGGCTCTTTCGACAGATAAAGCCTCAACCTATTCAAGTATTCTAACAAAATCCAGATACAATCCTATTAATAAGTACCCTCTATTACAGCACTTGCCCATCCAGACAGATGCCCTAAAAATATCCTATGATTTTGACGAACTAAAAGATCCTGAAGGCACCTATCTACCAATCATCACTATAAAAGGCCAAGATGCTGCAGAACGAAAAAACGCTTTACGTAAAATTAAGACCCTCGGTTTTGACCCCGGGAGCTATCGCATCAGATTTGCTAACTTCAATAGCCAGTTCGATAAAAATCGCCCGTTAGTTATTAATTATGTAGAAGGAGAACAAGCTCCATGAATTCTCAAGAAATCATACGCGAAAACCGCAAAGTAATCATAATAGGCATCCTGACAACAATTGTTTTATTTATTGTCATGTTTGTGCTAATAGCAATTAATTATGATCTTGATGCCAAAGATAAATACGTTGCTAACCCCAACGCAAGCCAACCTGCCGCATCGGAAAGCGACCTAGACCCCAGCCAGTACCTCAAAGAGCTGCACTCCGTAATCAACCAAGAATACGGAGAAAGGATGAGCGGTTACCAAATAGCAGAAGGCAAATTGCTCGAAGACGGTACGTGGTATGTTACGACTATTTATCAGCCAGCCAAAACTCAATGGGATTTACCTACCGATACATACAGAATCATCCTTCACCAAGAGTCGAACAAATGGAAAATCGTCGCAGAACCCAACCTGGTGTTCAGTTATGCAGACTTTCCGGACATCCCGCGCGGGATTATACGGAGCGCAAATGAGCTTTAAACTGACTACGAAAACGGAGGCAAATGCAAAAACTCTTCAACCTAATTAAACAACACTTAATACTATCTATCACTTCTTTAGTTATTGCGGTTACAATAATTGCTATACTTATTTTTATCATTACGCTCAATAGTCAGCCGGCTACTCTGTTTTTCAACGTTATTCCTTCAGACGTAACGATTTCTATAGGCCAAGAAAACTACCCGAACAACACTGCGCATACGTTTGCACCAGGGAAATACATGGTTACAATATCAAAAGAAGATTTTCAAGAACAAAACATCGAGGTCACCCTAGAAAGAGACCAGACCACCTTCTTAGAAACCTATTTGTTAGATGATAATACAACAGGGGAGGGCTTTTCTCATTACAAATCCAACAGCAAAGATTTAGCATCTTTGCGAGAGTATTTAGCCACGCATCCAGAAGATGAGAAACTCAAATCATTCATTGATGGCTACGATAAAGCTCAAACGATTAAACAGGTTTTACCTATATACTATTTTGATGCCCCTACAAAAGACTACTATTCCATTCTATTTAATACTACTCCTAGACAATGTGCGTCAATATATTGTATAGAGATTAATTCCAGTAGCGAAAACATGTATCGAGCCGCCATTCAAGCAATCGAAGACAAGGGCTATAATATTGATGACTATAAAATAATTCGAAGCAGCAACAGAAAAGAACAATAGTACTTATTACAACCACAAAGTAAACAGTAATAATCAGCTAGGCTATTCGTGTGTTATAATAGAACCATGGATGGTGGTGCAAACGAATCAATGCTTAAAAGTTTTTTTAAATCAAAATGGATATTATTCATTTTGCTAATAGATATTATTGTTATCATAGTAATCATCACGCTATTAATCATCAATTCCAATAAAAGCTCCAAGCTCGTGTTTTCCGTTACACCTTTAGATGCTACAATCTCGGTTAATGGAAATACTGGTTTTACCAACGGGTCGAATTCAATCAGCCCCGGCAAATACGATATTACTATTTCACGCGATGGTCTAGAGTCCAAAAACTTTACGGCTGACATCGTGGGGGATCAGACAGTAACGATTTCCGCCTTCCTCGCCGACGCCGATAAAACTTTCGACTTCTATAAACTCACAGAAAATGTCTCCTCCATGGAAAAACTACAAGAAATTGCCTCTAAATCCAACAACCTCACTACCGATCACGACACTTCCGCAGAAGAGTTCATCCTAGAATACGAAACCAACGCATCGAATGCTAATCTAGTTTTACCATTTAATTATACTGAGTATAAAGACAGCTCAGATTCACCCACCGGCAAAGAAGTAGTAAAAGATATCACGATTCGAAAAGGTAGTCCCAAGGACTGCAAGCAATCATTATGCATAGAGGTACTCATGGCCTTAACAGACGATAGGGAATTAGTAAAACAACTATTAGAGGAAAGAGGAATCAATCCAAATGGATATGAGATTATTTACAAAACATACTAAAATTCTTTTACCGATTTTAATTGCTATATCGTTTTTTTCGAGCAATAGTGTATTAGCTATGGAGCAATTTGAAAAAACGCTCAGGTAGCCAAAATTTCCGAAGAAACACTCTTAGATTACGGCGCAAATAATATTTTATTTTACGATAAGAACGAATGTGGCACCGATGGAAAATCGTCCGGCCTCTGTGGTTCAAACGCAAGAGAAATGTATTGGTCGGCACTCAGGGAGCGTTTTACTCCAGAAGTTACGGCGGGCATTTTTGGTAATATCGACTCAGAGGGCGGGTTTAGCCCTATCGGCGTGGAATCATGTACGTGGCTTTGGCCATATAGTTTTGCCACCAAATCCTGGGGCAATGGCTGGCCTTCTTGGGATTATTTCTTCAATAATGATTATAGCCAATCCGGTCAACCCACCGGTGTAGGAGCATTCGGCATTACGTTTGAACGTTCTAAGTATCTTCACTATGTCAACGATCAAGCTCCAGAATTAATTAAATACTTCCAATATCCCGACCAATACGCGCCAATCCTAGATGGTTGTGCTAGAAGAGATCCGAGCGCTGCGACTCCGGGCGATGACGTACTAAATCAAATTGGTGCAGCCGACTTTGGCAGATTAGTACAACTAGAAGTTGACTGGATGTATAAAATGTTGGAAGAAAACCCGCTATTCGACGTGGCAGCATTTGAAAAAATGGGCGTAGAAGAATCGGCCGCATACTTCCTAACTACATATGAAAGACCCGCAAATATGTATGGACAAATTGCTCCAAGATCCGCTCTCGCGAGAAAAGACTACGAAGAATTAAAAGATTTTGTCTGTACCTCATCCGATGAAGATTCCGAGGGAGGCACCAGTGTCAAATTGTCCGCAACAAGCGAACTCAATGCGGTCAAGAGAGCCAAAAACGCCAACAAGTCTTTCTTTAATGGTAGCGGGGACGTGCAAAGCGCGCGTTGGAGTGATACCGATACTGGCTCTATGAGAAGAGTATTAGAAACTTATGGTGATTTAGCCTACCAATTAGGCAGAGCCATTGGTGCCCCCTGGATAGCCATTATTGTCCAAATGAGATACGAAGATCCAGATTCTGTCTGTGGCAGAAATAACTTCTGGGGTAATGGCTGCCCATCAGGTAGAGGAGTTGGTGAAGCATCTATCCAAGGGGCAACTCTCGGCGATGGATTCATCCAATATGGACAAACCCTTACCGAGTATTCACAGGGTGGTTCATTGTTTTATAAACCAGTACTTGGCATCGGAAATCCAAAACAATATCTAGAAAAACTCGGACCTCGCTGGGTACAAGGAGATCCGAATGGACGTGGATATGGACAAATCGAGGGAATGAAACATTCCATTGATGCGCTAACTGATTATATTAAATCTTCAGAAGGACAAAGTATAGTTAAATCGTTCACAAACTGGAAGGGCATTAACTACGACGGCAGCTCCACTAGCTCGTCCTCGGCTTCCAGCTCTTCTTCATCCTCATCTTCTAGCTCCAGTTCTAGTTCTAGCTCTTCGTCTGCCGAAGTCACCGGAGATGATATTACCTTTATTGGCGACTCGCTAATTGCTATCGGTGGTGAAGATTTGTTCAATCAATACTTTAGTGGAGCAGATTATGGTGGTACTTGGAATAATGGTTCATCCTATGTCGAGAGTGGCAAGTTCATAGACCATAGTGTAGCCGGCGGTAGTGGTGGCCCTAGTGGTTTCTCAATCCTTGAGGGAATTGCTTCGAGTGGCAAATTACGCAAGCATCTCGTCTTCGCTCTCGGTACAAATGGCGGCGACTGGGATCAAGGCAAAGTAGATCGCTTACTATCATTAGCTGGAGATGACACCACTATTTACCTATTTACCACCAAAACAATTCCTCCCCATACAGGTGATTACTCAACAAACAATAGTTTCTTAAAATCCCTTAACGGAAAATACGACAACATTGTGGTCGGTGACTGGGCAAGTGTAGCAAAGGATGAGAACTACATATCCGATGGAGTTCACTACAATCATCCTGAGGGATATAAGGCATATTATCAGTTCATTAAAGACACCATTGACAATAACGGCGGAGGGAATTGTACCACCTACGAGGGCGAATATCCTCAGTACATCCAACAAACTGGCTACACCTGCGGACAAGCCTCTTTGGCTATGCTTGCAACAGTTGCTGCTGGCCAAGATATATCGGAGGCCGACGTAATTGCGGCAACAGGAGGTAATGCTAATGCGTATCCAAGCACCGTTGGTTCCGGCATGGTGGCGCTAGATCAGATGGTTGGCGAAAAATATGGCTTCGAAGTTCAATCAGTCAACGTAGGCGGTCTGAGTACCACCGAAATTGCAGCTAGAATGAAAGAATATCTAAACGATGGTTATATGATTCATATGTCTGGTTGTGGTTGGGGTATTTCACCTACCGGTGATTGTCACTATACTGGTATGTTTGCTATAAATGGTGACAAAGTATTTCTCGCCGATCCAGCCGGCAATAGCTACGTTAATAGAGAAGTTAATTTAGTTGATTATGTTACATCCGGCTATCATGGCGATGCTTTTTCGGCAATCAAAGGAGGTGGAGGAAGAGGCGTTTCGTGTGATAATTCAGACGTATGCAAGGAAAGCTCGGATAGTACTCCTTCAACGGACGGAATTAATAGTGTTGACACTGCAGATTCCAAGATTATGGCACCATACCGCGATCTCTACAATCATCCAGAATTATGGGGCCAGTATAATCTCGCCTTTGGACCGGACAACTGCGTATCATTCTCTAAATACTTTATTACGAAATATACTAATATAGATTTTCATGGCGAAGCGCTTGGTGATGGTGGCGCCTTTGCTCAAGGTTTTTACGACACATTCAAGGACAAATACCCTGGTCTTTCAATGTCCGACAAACCGACAGCATATTCAATTGCGAGCTGTGGCGATGCATCATATAATCCAGCCGTCAACAACTATTCCCACACTTTTGTAGTCTTCGGCGTAGACGAAAAGAAAGACAAAATGATTATTGGAGAAGCTGGTTTTGGTAGTGGGATAGGCTATACTAAGGCAAAAGAGTTTAGTCTGACTGACGCAAGCGGCGCATCGCATAACGGCAATGGTGGCATTCCATGCAAATTTGTCAACATTAATAAATACATAAAGGATCTCTAATCATGGAAGAAAAAGACAAGCTCACTAGTATTCAACAATACTTTCGTCAAAATTCTATACTGATTGCTATCTTTTGTATACTTCAGTTCTTTATCATTGTTATAGTCATTTTTCTTGTTAGCCAGTTAAACAAAGAAGAATCGAGAGTCCCTAGTCTTACTATTGCAAATTTTGCCTCAAGTATTAAAAACCTACCCAGTGAATCTGTTGAGCCGATTCAAATCGCGCTCTATAATGTCGTTAACCAAAACAATAATAATATCGTAGATGATATGGATGTAGTAATTCGGGAGAATTCATACGTCAATCAATATTTTGAGCGACAGAAAATCCACTACGTGAATCTCATTGTTGATATTCCAACCCTAGAACAATCGTTTCAAATCTTTCATGAATGGCCAGAAAAAAACGATTACGCCAACCAGTATTATATGATTAATCGCGCTACGATGGCGATGTGTGTTACTCCAGAAGATACTATTTACCATAATTCTACTTGTGAAGACGCATACTGGAATAATGGTCAGAGAGCTATTGCAGCGGAGTTTATCAAGTATTTCACGTTTGACTACTTTAACGCTTACGCCAAAGAGTATGAATTATATAAAACAATTTACATCAGCCCGATACATTACGATCATGATGAAAATGAAAAAGAATCTTTCATCGAAAAGACGAAGGATGCCATCAAATCTCTTGGCATCTCTCCAGAAATCTTTGATTACCACGTACTTGAAGAGGACGAAATAGATTACTTTATTCCAGTAGAATAGTCTACTCTTGCTATAAAAACCTCTATGTGATATAATTACCCCAATATTAGCTCAGTAGATATGTCAACCCGCAGGAGCGGAGAACAGTATCTACTTTAACCAAAGGAGTTTTATGAAAGACTACGAACTCACAGTCTTGTTTCATCCTGACCTAGAGATGAACCTAGACCCCGCCCTAGACAAAGTCAAGAAAGTCTTGAAGTCTAACGGCGCCAAGATCACCAACGAAGAAAACGAAGGCAAAAAACGCCTCGCCTATTCCATCAATGGTCTTGAATATGCAATTTTTTATTATATCAACCTAGAGTTGCCAGCCGATGCGCCTGCCAAAATTTCGTCAGCATTCAACATTTCCGACGAAGTCATGCGCTATCTACTAGTCCGCACCGATCCTCGCAAAGCCAAACTAGCTGCTAGAAGGCAAGCCGCCGGCACTCGAGAATCTCAAGATTCTAACGAATCTGAAGAATCAACCATAACCGATAAAAAAGGAGAATAATTATGCGAGGTTTTAGCAAAGCAATCATCACTGGCAACTTAACCAGAGACCCAGAGCTCCGCAGCACCCCTAATGGTGCCAGCGTTTGTAGCTTTTCGGTGGCAGTCAATCGCACCTACCGTGACGCTAGTGGCGAACAAAGAGAAGACGTTTCCTTTATCGATTGTTCCGCTTGGGGCAAACTTGGCGAAATGATCAACCAATACGCCAAAAAAGGCAGCGGCGTCCTAGTTTCTGGTCGTCTCGATCAACGTAGCTGGGAAGACAAAACCACCGGCACCAAGCGCTCCCGCGTTGAAATCGTTGTCGAAGATTTCAATTTCACCGGCAGTGCCAACCGTGATAATGGCGGCTCCAGTTCAAGCAGCTTCGGTGCATCAAACGCTATGGACGCCCCTACGGATATCCCAGATGACATCCCGGACGAAGAAATTGACTTAAGTGATGTCCCATTCTAAAAAGGCAAAGAAGGAGAGAGAAATATGAAAAGAATTAAGAGTGACCCAAATCTATACTTCGATTATCGCGACACCAAAACTTTGCAGCGATATATCGATAGCTATGGTCGTATTGAGCCAATTTCCAAAACTGGCTTATCTGCCAAGCAACAGCGTCAACTAGCGGTGGCTATCAAACGTGCTCGTCACCTAGCGCTCTTACCATTTGTAACTAAATAAGGAGTAAAAAATGTACGGACCTACAGATCTAAAGAAAAACACCCTCATCACTTTAGACGGTCAGCCGTATAAGGTGGTAGAATACTCACAAAAAGTTATGGGCCGGGGTGGCTCCATCGTGAATGTTAAGGTCAAAAACCTCATCACAGGTGCCCTCCTCCCCAAGACTTTCAAAGGTCAAGAAAAAATCGAACCTGCCGAAGTCACTACTCGTAAAGTTCAGTATCTTTATCGTGACGACGAGAAGTTTTACTTCATGGATCCAGAGACTTTCGAGCAGTACGAACTCGCGGCCGATATGGTCGGCGATGCCAAAGATTTCATGAAAGATGGCGACGAGATGGAAATCCAATTCTACAACGGAACCCCCATCAACCTCCAGCTTCCTAAAAACCTCTGGCTCACCGTCACTTATACCGAAAATGCCGTCAAAGGCGACACTTCAACTTCTGTTATGAAGGACGCAACTCTTGAGACCGGCCTAGTCATCAAAGTCCCAGCTTTCATTAAAGAGGGTGACGTCGTCTCAGTCGACACGGAGACCTATGCCTACCGCAGTAGGAGATAAGAAAAAGAAAAATATGTATTTTTCTTTTTCGAGTCGACGCCCTGCGGAAGACCTCCGGTCTACCGCGAGCGGAAAAAATAACATGACACGGACGGGTGACGCCACTGGGGGGACCCCCACCGCGCGGAGCGGAGCGAGCACGGTGGGGGAAACTGTGGCGGCAGGACCCGTCCGGAGTTCAGTTGGTAGGACCCTCGTCAGAGAGCGGACTCGAGGTTATATTAAGCTGTCAAATGCTGCCAGGGCGTTTGGTTTTAGTTTTAAGGATAAAGTCGTTCTGGACATTGGCTCCTCTACTGGCGGCTTCACGCAGTATGCTTTGGACCACGGCGCTAAGAAGGTAATTGCCATAGAGAAGGGAACCAAGCAAATGTTGCCTTTTCTTCGCACCGACCCCCGCGTCGAACTTCACGAAAAAACCGATATCTTCGATGTGGGAGTGCAAATGAGTACTTCAGAGGGGATTTCGGAGCGCGGCAGCGCGAGAGTTAGCGCGCTCGCCCCGTGGCGACGGGCGCGAGCGACGCGACCCTATGAAGTGCTCATTTGTACTCCTGACATAGTCGTAGCAGATGTTTCATTTATTAGTCTAAGATCGATACTAGAGCACGTGCGAATCAAAAACGCAGAGTATTTAGTGATGCTAAAGCCTCAGTTTGAAGCTGAGCCTAATGAACTTAATAAAGGTGTCGTCAAAAACGAACATATCAGAAGAGACATCATCAAACGTTTCGAACTCTGGCTTAAAGGTAATGGTTTCATTATCATTGGCAAGCACGACAACGAACTCAAAGGCAAATCCGGCAATCGCGAAAGATTTTATTATATTGCACTTGCAAAATAAAACAAAACGCTTATAATTATATATATGAATTTATTGCACGGCGTGGGCGATTTCTTCTCCCTAGATATAGGAACGAATTCGATGCGAATTGTTCAACTTTCTGGCTCTAGTCAGCATGGCTGGACTCTTCAAAAATTTGCATATGTCCCAATCGACCAGAAACTAACTCAGGATTCTTCTGACCTCGGCAAAAAACGACTTGGCGAGGCTATTATGGGCGCCGTCGAACAGGCCGGCATCAAAACCAAGAATATCGCCGTCGGCCTTCCCGCTAGCAAAACCTTTACTTCGATTGTCGAAACCGAAACTCTTCCCGAAAAAGAACTTAGAAAATCCTTCAAATACGAAATGGACAAATACGTCCCGATGGCTCTTAGCGACGCCAAGGCTGATTACCTCATCCTAGGTCCAAGCCCTAATGACCCGGCCAAGACCGAAGTTTTAGTCAGCTCCGTAGCCAAAGATTACGCCGAATCCGTCATGGAGATGATTGAAAAAACCGGTCTCAATATCGTAGCTATGGAGCCAGAACCTCTAGCCATGGCTAGAGCACTTGCCGTTCCCGGAGCTATGGATGCTACCATGATTGTAGACTTCGGTGAAAACTCTACAGATCTAGTTATCTGTTTCAAAAACCAACCACGCCTTGTCCGCTCTATCCCCGGTGGTTTCAACGTTCTAGTCAAAGCCGTAGCCAACGGTCTCAACGTCCGCGAAGACCAATCCCGCCAATTCATTCTTAAATTCGGGCTAGACCAAAACCAAGTCGAAGGTCAAGTTTTCCGTATCCTTAGTACTCATCTAGATAATTTTGCTGCCGAACTAGCCAAATCCGTCCGTTTCTTCCAGACTAAATACCTAGGCGGCAAAGTTGGCGGCATTGTACTCACCGGTTATGCCGGCATGGTTCCGCTATTTGCCGAATTCATCGAAGCCAAGACCAACGTCCCTACTATGAAAGGCAACCCATGGCAATTCGTCCGTACTACCGCAGATCAACAACGCGCCCTTATGAATGTCGCCAGTGAATTCGCCGTTGTAATTGGCCTATCGGAAAGGAGTAATGACTAATGGCTCGTGAAATTAACCTCGTACCAGACATCAAAGAAGAGATGATTAAAACTCTCAAATTGCGCAATTTCATTTTCTTCCTTTGCATCGTTGTAGCTAGTGCCAGTGTCGCCCTTACGGCCATTGTCGGTTTAATCATGTTTGGTCAGCAGGCCGCCATCGATGGCAAAAAGACCACCATCGATACTCTTTCTACCAAACTAAATTCCTATAGCGACCTCAGCGATTTCCTCACTATCAAAGATCAGCTCGGCAATATTTCTACACTCACTAGCGACAAAAAGGTTCTCTCACGCACTTTCAATATTCTGTCTACTCTTCTGCCTACAGGTCCAGACACAATTACGGTCTCGGAATTATCCGTCAATCTATCAGCGGATCAACCTACCTTCTCATTTGATGCCCAAGCCAACGCCGGTACCGAACCATTATATGATTATCGCGTACTCGATGCTTTCAAGAAAAGTATGCAGTATATGCGTTACGACTACGGCAGCTACGTTGACGAAAAAGGTAATGCTATCCCCGCCTACTGTATCATAGAAAAAGGCAGTGACGGTGCCATGTTTAGAGATGAAAAGAATGATATTTATGCCTATTGGGATGTCAATGGTGAAGGTTGTCTCCCCAAAGATGAAGATGGTAAGACGGTTTCGATTTCAAACTATGCTGGCGACATTACCTCATACGACGGCAGAACAGTTGTTCAAATATGGCGCACTCCCCAAGTCGCTAAATGGTATCACGAACAACCAGTTGAAAATCAGCCCAACATGACCAAAGATGGTGTCATCACTGGCGTTCCACATTTTGAAAGCAAATGCATACATTACAGCATCAATACTCAGCCTAATGGCGCTCTCGAGCTTGACGATAGTGACAACGAATGTAAACTCGTTCCATCCGGTAGTGAGGGCATCAAAACCCCAGACACTTCCAACGGCCGTGGCGCTTCAGACGAATTAGTACTTCGCTTCTCCGCCGTAATATATCTAAACCCAGAAGTCTACAAATTCAACAATACTCATATGATGGCAATCCCTCCGTCAGGCAGACGCAATGTTACAGATTCCTATGTCCAGATCCAAGCCATGTTCGGCGAGCGCGCTGCAGATTGTGACGACAACGATACCGCATGTAAAACGAATGGAGATAATTAAATGGCCAAAGAAATAGCAATCGGAAAAAGAGCAAAAATCTCAGAAGCACAACAAAACATGATTTTGTCGGTTTTGTTGGCGTCGGTGTTCCTAGGTGCCGCCATTGCGCTTATTTCTAATTTCGTCAAACACATTGATTTTAACGCCAGAGTCATCACGGAACAAGACCAATCAATCGTCGCCTATACCAAGGTTATCAAGAACGTTGGGATTTGCGAAGCACCAAAGGGCGACGTCTATTCCACCGAAGAGCTCAAAAAATGCGACCCTGATACCATCGAAGTTTCTAGTATTCCAGGTACTCTTCGTTACAATATTCTTCAAAACGTTGCCGCGAACGACGCCCTCAACTCCGTGCCAGAAGAAGACAACCAAAATTGTATCAATCCATCCACCAACAAAAAATATACCTATTCCGAGCTCAACAAAAAATACGAAGATGCTAAAACTGTTCCCGAACGCCAATCCGCTAGTCAGCTTATCAAGAGCTGCTCTGCTCTGCGCGTGATTCCAGACGCCCTCCCTGCCTTTTACAACGAAGAAGCTCTTCTCGCCAGCCTTAACAAATTATTCCATGCATCCGGGTGGGAGCCGCAGTCGCTTAGCCCCAGCGGTTCATCTTCAGGTAAAACCACCACCGGAGCCAAGCCAATCTCAGTTAGCCTAGCCATCGAAGCGGATTCTGGCACCACCATGAATGTCTTGAATAGTATCGAAAGATCTATTCGTGAGTTTAATATCGATCGTGCCACTATCGAATGGGGCAAAGGCGACATTCTTTCACTTCATGCTCAGGCCAACGCCTATTACGTCGACCCATCAACCATCAAAGAAGAAACCAAAACCATTAAAGCGGAGGCCAAGAAATGAAAACAGATTTAGCAACTGCAATCGGTGTAGCCATTGTCGGGGCCCTAATTGCTTTTTTCATCACAAATTTGTTCATGGGTGGCATCGAGGACTACCCCGTCAAAACCGTCAGTAGCGAAGTAAGTACGGACCTAGAAGACCCCGACCCAGAAGTGTTTAACTATAAAGCCCTCAATCCCACCGTCGAAGTATATGTTGGTGAATGTAAGCAATTTGATAGTTATGGCCAATGTATTGACCAAATCAAAGAAGAAACCAAAAATCAAGGAGCTAAATAATGGCACTACTAACTAAAGAAGCAGAGGAAAGAATCGTTAGTCTCCTACTCAGTGAAGGCTTGGCTGACGCTAACCTTGTCTCCGCCATCAAAGCCAGTGCCGAGCAAGAAGGCAAACCCGTCCTCACGGAGCTTGTCAACCGCAAACTCATCAGTGATGACATGGTAGCTCGCGCCACTGCGGCCATCATCGGCGTCCCCTATGTCGAACTTAAAAACATCACCTTAGACCAAGATACTCTTCTCAAAATCCCTGCTGACGCCTCGGCGCGCGTCATGGCAGTTCCACTCGGCGAAAAGGATGGTCTCCTCAATGTTGCACTTGTAGATGTCACCAATGTTCAAGCCACCGACTATCTTTCTAATCTTGTTAACAAACCAATCCGCGTTTGGATGTCCAGTGAGCGTGGTATTCGCGAAATCCTCGAACAAAATCACGGCGATTTCTCTGGAGTCAAAGAAGCCGTCAAAGAGACCGACGCCGAAGCGGCCGACAGGGAACAGCGTAACGTCAAAACCATCGTTCAGGATTCGCCAATTTCTAAGGCTCTCACCACAATTTTGAGCTATGCCGCCAAGACCAAAGCATCCGATATTCACATCGAGCCACTCGAAGAATCCCTCATCATCCGTTGCCGTATTGATGGTGTCTTGCGTCGCATCATGGAGCTCCCCAAAACTGTCGCCCCAGCTCTCGTCTCTCGTATCAAAATTCTCTCCAACCTCAAAATCGACGAACACCGCATCCCGCAAGATGGTCAGTTTACCGTCCTAGTAGACGATCAAGAGATTGACCTTCGTATCGCCATCTCTCCAGTCACCTGGGGTGAGCAAGTTGTGATTCGTCTCCTCGATAAAACCGGCGTCTCTATGGAGGTTGAAAAGATGGGTATGAGCGGTCACGCTCTTCGCGACGTCCTAGAAGGCATTCAAAAACCAAACGGCATGATTCTCACCTCCGGCCCAACCGGTTCTGGTAAGTCCACTACTCTTTATGCTCTCATCCAGAAAATCAAATCCGAAGAAATCAATATCGTCACATTGGAAGACCCAGTCGAGTACAAAATGGACGGCATCAACCAAATTCAAGTCAATGTTGATGCTGGCCTCACTTTTGCCTCTGGTCTACGCTCAATTCTCCGTCAAGACCCTGATGTAGTCATGGTCGGCGAGATTCGCGATTCCGAAACTGCTGGTCTAGCCGTCCAAGCTGCCCTTACTGGTCACTTAGTCTTTAGTACGCTTCACACCAACTCCGCTGCCGGTATTTTACCACGACTCCTCGATATGGGTATCGAGCCATTCCTCTTGGCCTCTACCCTGAACGTTGTCATCGGCCAGCGTCTTGTCCGCCGCGTCACCGAAAAACGCGAAATGGTCAAATCTACTGAAATTGAAACTGAAGGCATCAATTCCATCGTTGGAGATATCCTACCGCAAGACAAAGAATCCGTCGCGCGTATCAGCGAGGATTTAGGCTATCCTGGTCTCCCAGTCAAAAACGATGATTTCTACATGCTAGCAAAAGGTATGGCCTCCAAAGAAACCCCAGGTGGTTACTCTGGTCGTGCTGGCCTCTATGAAACCATTGTCGTAGACGAAGACATTCAGAAACTCATTATTTCTCACGCTACCGCCAACGAAATCATGCGTCTTGCCAAAACCAAGGGAACTGTCACAATGCGCCAAGATGGAGTCTTGAAGGCTCTTTCAGGTATAACAACATTAGAGGAGGTAAACCGCGTAGCCAGCGACTTGTCATAATTCTCGCGGGAAAAAGTATTATGGAAAACACTACACAAACCACCAATGCACCAAGAATCGAATCCTTACTCGAGGAATGCGTCCGTCGTAATGCTTCAGATTTGCATATTCAATATGGTCTTCCTCCCATTCTTCGTATCGATGGCGTACTTACTCCTATCGCTTCTATCAACCCGTTAAACGAAGAGACCGTCCGCAATTTAGTTTTTGCCACCCTAGACGAAGAGCAACGCAAAATTCTCATGAAAGACAAAGAATTTGATTATTCCTTTGCCTTTGGTGATATTGCGCGCTTCCGTGTTAACGCCTTCCACGAAAAAGGCAAACTTGCCGCCGCCTTCCGCCTCATTCCTAATCAGATTAAAAATATCAATGACCTTGGCATGCCAGCCATTGTTGAAACATTTGCTGATTTCCCAAGAGGCTTAGTGCTGGTTACCGGTCCTACCGGCTCCGGCAAGTCTACCACTCTCGCCGCCCTGGTTGACAAAATTAATCGTGAAAAATCCACCCACATTATTACTATTGAGGACCCAATCGAATTCACCCATAAATCTCAGCGCAGCGTCATTGCCCAGCGCGAGGTTCACTATGATACCTTTAGTTTTGCCGCAGCACTTCGCTCAGTCCTTCGTGAAGACCCAGACGTCGTACTCATCGGCGAGATGCGCGATCTCGAAACCATCCAAGCCGCCATTACCATTGCCGAAACCGGCCACTTAGTTTTCGCGACTCTCCACACCAACTCTGCCGCTCAGTCTATCGATCGTATGATTGATGTCTTCCCGTCGCATCAGCAGCCTCAGGTCCGTTCTCAGCTTTCTAATATGCTCATGGCGATTTGCGCACAGCGTCTAGTTCCAGCGATTGGTGGCGGTCGTGTTGTTGCAGCCGAAATCATGATAGCTAATTCCGCCGTCCGCTCCCTTATTCGCGACGGCAAAACCTACCAGCTAGACACCGCCATTCAGACTGGCGCCGACCAAGGTATGCAGACCATGGACAGAACTCTAGCCAAACTCGTCCAAACTGGTGTCATCACTTATGACTCCGCTCGCGAATTTGCTGTTGACGTCAACGAACTAAACAGGCTAGTAAAGGGCTAATATGAAGCGCTTTAATTACAAAGCCAAAGAAAAGGAAACTGGCAAGTCCGTCAAAGGCAGCATTCAAGCCGAAAACGAACAGACCGCCGGCCGCCTTTTGATTGAGCAGGGCTACATCCCAGAATCCGTCGTAGAAGAGGGAGCTGGTCTATTTGGCTTGAAAGGTCGCGTCACCGCCAAAGATCGTATCATGTTCACTCGCCAGCTCGCTACTCTTATTGGTGCTGGTCTTCCGCTAGCGACTAGCCTTCGTACTGTTTCCGAGCAAACTCAGAGTAAAAGCATGAAAGTCATTGTTGAAGAGATCTTGACTAATGTCGAATCCGGTAAAACCCTCTATGATTCTTTTGCACAATATTCAGACATTTTCAATGGTGTTTATCTAGCTCTTATTAAAGCCGGTGAAACTTCTGGTACTCTCGACATGGCCTTGAAACGTCTCGCCGACCAAGAAGAAAAAGATGCCGCCCTCCTCTCCAAAATTAAAGGCGCATTGGTTTACCCGGCCATTATCTTTGTCGTAATTATTGCCGTGCTTGCTTTCATGATGATCATGGTGGTGCCTCAGGTCAAAAGCCTCTACGAAGACATGGGCGAGGAGCTTCCAGGTCTCACGCAGTTCCTAGTCAACATTTCCGACTTCTTTGGCAATTTCTGGTGGCTCGTTCTGATTATTGTCATCGCCATCGTCGGTGCAATATGGTATGCCGTCAAAAGAACTCCAGCCGGCCGCAAAGTTGCCGATTCCTTCAAAATTCACGTGCCAATCTTTGGCGGACTCTTCCGCAAACTCTACGTTTCGCGTTTTGCTCGCACCGCCGAGATGATGTTGGCTACCGGCGTACCTATGCTCGATTCTGTCAAAATCGCTATCGACGCCACCTCAAACGTCGTTATCGAAGAAGAATACAGCAAATCTCTTGAAATCATCAAGGGTGGCAAAGCCCTCTCCGAATCATTAAAAGACCGCAATTACATGCTCCCACTCGTTCCGCAGATGGCGTCCATTGGTGAAGAGTCTGGTAAAATCGACGAAATGCTTGGCAAAGCCGCCCAAGTCTACGAAAACGAACTCGACGAACAAATCAACAGCATCTCCACCATGATCGAGCCAATTCTCATGGTCATCATGGCTGGTCTCATCGGTGTAGTCATCGGAGGTACACTACTTCCAATCTACTCGCTAGTCAACTCCGTCGCCGCCTAATAAAACACTTGATTTTTTGATTCGTTTAAGTTATCATAAGCATAAGGATAAAAAATCTAAGAAAGGATTTATTTATGGCAAAATCAAATATCAACTCTAAAAAAGGCTTCACTATCATCGAAGTCGTGCTCGTGCTTGCTATCGCGGGTTTGATCTTCCTCATGGTCTTCGTCGCGCTCCCAGCTTTGCAGCGTTCTCAGCGTGATACCGCCCGTCGTAACGACATGTCTCGTGTCGACACTTCGCTCGTGCAATGGCAAACCAACCACAGCACTGATGCCAACAACTTGCCGAATCCAACATCGACGGCAAAATGGACAGCGACGGATGACTTTGCTGGAGGTAACGATTGTACAAAGAATAATCAAACCAATGTCGCATGTGTTTTTGTACGTGACTATATGAACACGGGTGCTTCCGAAAATAATAAAGTAAATGAGTTCCAAGACCCAGATGGTAAACCATACAACTTGGTTATCACTAAAAACTGGGCACTAAACAATGATGCTATGTCCAGTATCTCATATAACGATAATAATAAACTAATAGATGGCGAGGTAAGTGGCAGTTATACTATCGGTGGTAATTCTCCATTTTCCGAGCATGTTATCTATATCGTACCAGGTGGTAGATGCTCAGGCTCAAGCGTAATTAAATCAGAGAAACGTCACTTCGCGGTTCTTTACCGTCTAGAAGGTGCCGGTACTTACTGCATCGACGATCAGTAGAATATCACATAAAAAAACTAGCTCCAACGGAGCTAGTTTTTTGCTGGCCTTTTCTTTGCTCAAAGAAAAGGCCAAACGCTTTTATGTGTTTGCGCAGTAAGTCCCAGCCCCCTCGAGCTTATATAATACCGCAATCTTTCTAGGATTAGCAGTACGAGCCGCCTTATCATTATCGCATGTAGCTTGTTTTACAACATACATCTTATAATCATTCGGGAAGGAAGCACTAACCAAACTATCTAACGCAGTGTTATTGCATGGTGAATCCACGGTCTCGCTACCGCAGTTTAATACAACTAGTTGATAATTAGTCCCGTCCGGATCAATGAACTTACCTAAATCAAAATAATCATAATAAAACCTTTTCCATGACGCTGCGTCAGGAGGTATTTTGCTTGCATCCTTCTTTTCCTCATCCCAGTCAACTACTATCGCATTACTAGGCGTATCGGTGGGCAGTGCCCCGCGGTTATTATTCTGGTATTTTTTCACATTTTCTATAAATGAAAGCACATTCTCTCGCCTGCTTGTGTCTCTCTGCGACGCTCTTAGTCCCGGCAGAGCAATAAATACCATCAAGAAAATCAGCCCCGCAATCGCGAGCACTAATGATACCTCAATTATCGTAAAACCTTTTTTCATATTTCTCCTTATGATTATTATAAATTATTTCTATTAAAAAACAACCCTTCCATGCTAAAATAATGATATGCAAATCGGGTTTTACATTATTCTTTTTATCATTGGTGCGTGTATTGGTTCGTTTTTGTGCTGCCAAGCTCGGCGCTTGCATCTCAAAGCCACCGCCAAAAAGGGAACGGGCAGCCTCGGCTCTCGCTCAGTCTGTCTGCATTGCCACTATCAACTATCTTGGTATGACAACATCCCTATAGTTTCTTGGCTATTTCTTCGCGGCAAATGCCGTAAATGCCACCATCAAATCGGCATCGGCGAACTGCTCGCCGAGCTCGGCGTAGCACTTGCCTTTCTCGGTCTCGGTTTCACCATTGCTATCTCCTCCGCTAGTATTCTAGAGTGGTCCATCTTCTTGTCTACCTTTGTGCTCACTGCAGTGCTCGCCTTTCTCGCCATCTACGACGGACTCTACGGCGAACTTCCCATGCGATACCTCGTTCTTGCAATCTGCATTTCAATCGTCGTTCTCACACTCAAAGAATCTCTCATTCTTCAAGCTTCGCCCTTTTCTGCCGAATGCATTTATTATCCATTGTTGTCGGTCCTGATTCTCGGGGGACTCTATCTCATCCTCTACACAGTCAGCCATGGCGCCTGGGTTGGTGACGGCGATTGGCTTCTCGCCACTGCCATTGGTCTCGCCATTTTTCATCCTTGGTATGCACTTGGTATCCTTTTTCTTTCCAACTTTCTCGCCCTCATTGTCATGTTCCCATACGTCAAAAAATCCCACCAGCACCGCATCTATTTCGGCCCCTTTCTTGTCATCGCCTTCGTGGTTGTCATTGCTTTGGCCGACTTAGTTATTGACATTATTTAAACCTTTTTTGAAACATATATAATTTCCCATATAAAAACTACAACTAGTACGGGTTTTGGAGGGAACTGCAATTTTCGACAAAATCCGCCTACCGTTGTAATTTTTATCTTGGTGAAATTATATCGTTAAAAAAAGGTTTAAATAATGTAATTATGATATAATGAACTTATGGTAAAAAAAGGCGATACATTGATAGAAGTGACGCTAGCTGTTGGCATTTTTTCAATGATTGCTATTGCTGTCGTCGCCGTTATGAGTGGTGGCACTTCTAGCGCTCAAACCGCCCTAGAGACTACTCTCGCTCGTGAAGAAATCGACACCCAGGCCGAAGCCCTGCGCTTCATTCAATCCGCCTACGTCGCCGACAAGGACAATCAGAACAGCAACTATTACAAACTTTGGAATGCTATCACGGAAAACGCAAACACTCTTAATGGCACAGATGATGATGTAAACATTCTCCAGTTCACCCCAAATAATTGCTCAGATCTTTATAACCCAAATAGCGGTATAGTCACGCAAAACGCCTTTGTAATCAACCCTCGCAAACTCAGTAATTTTGATAATGTCGAAGAAGCTTATATCTCTATCAAAGGCGAGTTCAATAGTAGCAAATTTGCTGAGGCGCAAACCTACCCACATCTTATATATGGCAAAGACGGTGGCAACTCTGACAATACAACTTTAACAGACACCAATATTGATTCTTCGCTGTATCGCGCCGAAGGTATCTATGTCGTCGCCGTCAAAGACAAATCTACCACCTATATCGCCGACGACGACAATAAAGAAAATCCACAAAACACTTCTGCATTCTACGATTTCTACATTAGAACCTGCTGGTATGGCACCGACGCCGAACGCCCATCTACTATTTCTACTGTCATTCGTCTCTACGACCCCAACATCATCAAGGCAGAAACCCCAGAAGAACCCGCCCCTAATCCCGGCGATTAATTACTTCGTTTCCGAATGAAACTTTTCATGAATTTCTTTGAGATGCGCGTCTGTCACGTGCGTGTATATTTGCGTGGTGGAAATATCCGCATGTCCCAGCATCGACTGCACCGCGCGAAGATCCGCACCATTCATCAGTAAATCCGTCGCAAACGAATGGCGCAGAGTGTGAGGTGATACGTGTTTAGTAATCCCCGCTAGTCTAGCATACTTTTCGACGATTCTTTCCACGCTTCTTGCTGTCATTCTTCGATAATCTCCCGAAGTATCCACCGCCTGCAGATTCCGCGAATTATTCAAAAATAATGCCGGCAGGGAATCAGTCCTTGCATCCAAATAATCTTGCACCCTGTCTGCCGCCGATTGCGAAATAAAAATTGGCCGGTCTTTAGAACCCTTACCTCGTACCATAAACTCGCGTCTTTCTAGATTAATAGAGTCCCTATTCAGTCCCACCAGCTCCGATACGCGTAGTCCTCCAGAGTATAGTAGTTCAATAATCGCTCTGTCGCGCAATCCAGATTCAGTCGACGTATCAATCTGCTCCAACATATCTTCCACTTCGTCAAAATGTAGAAAAGTCACTTGCTTACGAATCACATGGGGCAAATCCACGAGGGAAGGGTCAAGCGATTTTATTTCTCGCCTTGCTAAGTATTTCAAGAATCCGCGTAGAGCTATTAAATGGTACGCTTGTGTAATTGTTTTCAAATCTTCACTACCATTTTCCGAACCATATCTATTTAGTTTAATCCGGTACTTGCGGAGCAACTCCTTCGTGATATCTTGTGGCCTCATCTCATCTTTGTTCAAAATCTCAAGTGAAATTTCTACAAATCTCTCCAGATACAGCCGATAATTATCTATCGTCTTCTTACTTCGCCCAGACTCAATCTCCAAATGTTCCAAAAAATCATTAATCAGATCATAAATATCCATACCAAAATTATACCAGCGTTGTCGAATAATTAATAGTTTTCAAAACCGCCAACCACTTTATGATTGAATCCTACTCTACAATATCGTATTTAGGTGTGCCAGCATGCCATTATCATACTTTGCGCAAAAAAAGAAGCCCTCCTTAAAAGAGAGCTTCCGTATCTGCGCCTACTATAAACATATAGCTTTGCTACGCGCAAAACTTATATGCGTCGCGTATAATCATTACTTCTTCATTGGTCGGTTCGACGTATACTGGGACAGCCGAATTCTCCGCGGTGATCATACCGCTCGTAATCTCCTTGAAGCTAGCAATTGCATTATTCACGTCACGATTAATCTTGATCCCTAATGGCGCCAGACCCTCGATAATCGATTCGCGCGTCTCTGCACCATTTTCTAGCACTCCTGCCGTAAATACAATAGCGTCTACATCACCTCCTAGTTCCAAATAATACTCAGCAATATATCGGTCAATTCGGTCTACGTACATATCGAGCGCCAAGCGTGCATTTTCGTCGCCTTCCGAAATAGCTTTCTCTACATCACGGTTATCATTAAACCCGCAGACCCCAAGCAATCCCGATTTTTTATTCAGAGCATCGTCAATTTTATCATAGCTCATGCCTGCCTCATCAATCATATATTTAATTATCGATGGGTCAATCGAACCAGATCTGGTCCCCATCATCAAGCCATCGAGTGGGGTAAGACCCATCGTAGTATCATAGCTCTTACCATCTTTTACTGCCGTAATCGACGCTCCCGATCCCACATGACAAATAATCAAATTTACCTTTTCTTTACCAAGTTTTTTCTGCATTACTTCAGTGATATATTTATGGCTAGTGCCATGAAAACCATATTTCCTTACGCCATATTTTTTATACCACTCCATCGGCACTGGATACATATATTGCACTTTTGGGATTGTTTGATGAAACGCCGTATCAAATACCGCCACTTGCGTAGCCTCAGGCAAAGCCTTTTGCATAGCTTTGATACCAGCGATATTGCCAGGATGATGCAAAGGCGCAAATTTTGTAAACTCCTTAATATCCTTCATTACCTTATCAGTAATCACCACCGAATCGGCATATTTTTCACCGCCATGTACCACTCGGTGCCCGACTCCACGGATTTCATCCAAACTTTCGACTGCGCCATAATTTATCAGCTCCTCTAACATAATTGCCACAGCATCAGTATGATTCTTAATAAGCCTCTTTGTTTCAGTCTTTTTGCCTTCATATTTGATAGTATAAAAACTATCTTTTGCCCCAATTTTCTCCACGTAGCCACCGATGATAGCTATTTCTGCAGGCATTTCATAAAGCTGGAATTTCAAAGATGACGAACCAGCATTAACACATAATACTTTCATTTTTGCTCCTTCTTATTGATTATATTGTAGCACGATTTAAGAATATTTGTTAATCATTATATATTACGTCATAATTATCGACAGCATGTTATAATATACTTATGAAAAGAAATGTTGGTCATATTCGCCTGTGTCTCTTGGGTCTGACCTTATTTTTTGTGATTAATATAATCTGTGCTTCTTGTTTCACTCCCGCCTTCGCGGAAGAATTTAATAAATGTGGTGGAGTAGATACTTCTATCATTCAATGCGATGAGGGTGGAGAT
>JAFWDS010000029.1 GCA_017516075.1 Candidatus Saccharimonadota bacterium | reverse complement strand
TATGCCGGTTCAAGGTATTTATATGGAGCGCGTAATTACAATATGCCGTCGAGATTTTTGTTGGAACTTGGCTACAATCCTTATGGTTCAAGTGGATATCGTGATAGTGATGGTGACGGGATGATGGATTTTGATGATGACGGCTTAGGGCTCGGTGGCTCGGAAGATTTTAATGGTTTTCGCGATGAAAACGGAGATGGATTCAATGATTTTGGTGAGTCTGGTTTTGACCCATTTCCGGATGATGGGCCGGTGTTTTATTAAGAGTTTTTTGTTGGATTATTTATTAAAAACTTGTGTTTTTTGTTTTTGCTTATGCTATAATTAATGCATGGATCCGTCGACTGGAAATAATTTTAATGGTGGTAATACTACTGGACAGGGTAGTGCACCTGGTGGTGCAGCGCCAACGGGTGGAGCGCCAGTGAATGGTGGAACAACTAGTGGTGGAATGCCGATGGGTGGGATGCCAGTAAATGGTGGGGTGCCAACGGGCGGAATGCCGGTAAATAATGCGGTGCCAACAAATAGAACATCAATGGATGGTGGAGTATCTGTAAGTGGTGGAACGTCAGCTAGTGAAATGCCAGTAAATGGTAGAGCTTCGGTTATTAATAGAACACCTACTAGTAACGTAATGTCGATGAACGGATCGACAGCTAACTCTGGAATGCCAGTTGGTGTAGGTAGGGCTCAGAGCAACGAAGGAGATATTGTGCTAAATCCTAGTTCAAATAGGCGCAAGAAGTCGAAGTTGTTTGTAGCTATAGCCATAATAATGGTTTTAATTATTGTCAGCGTTGGTGTTGCGGTGTATTTTGTTAATGATAATAACTTGAAGAGCAGTATAAAGGTAAGATGGGCTAATTATTATAATATGTTGGTTTATGGTTCGATTGAAAAACCAGAAGACAGTAGGGATTCGATTAGTAATGAGTCGGATAAATGGTTTTTGAGAAACTTGGATAGTAGCTTGGAGAAGAAAGGTTACGATTCGTATGAAAAGTATTATAGCGACGTAAAGGATGCCTATATGGTTTTTTATAATTTAGTTAAAGATAGAGCAATTATTAAGGACGGTGTTTATAATAGTCAGGTCCGATCTTTTCTTAATTATAATTTACGAGATGATATCGTTGATGATTTGGAAGAAATGTATATTGAAAAAGGATTTGATGAGACTATGAGTTATGTTAATACTATGTTTGGTAATAATTCGAATTCGATAGACAATTATTTAAGGATTTATTTTGAGGATTACGTTGGGCTAATAAAAGTATATGATTCTAATGGTTGTTATGATGGACTTAGTAGCGAAGAATCGAGAATTTGTAAGTCTACTTTGAATAATAAGGAGACTTATTATTACTATGGTCTGATAAATAATATGAATAATAGTTTATCGTATTTTTATGATAATTTGTTTTTGATTAGTTTTTGTTCTCGAATGATAGAGTTAAATCAAAAGATGGGAGTTGAATTATGAGGAGTTTTGTTAAAAAGGTTGCATTGGTGACGCTATTAGCGTTTGTTTTTAGCTTGTTGCTGGTTTCAAAGTCGGCCATGGCGTTAGATGTAGGGACTATATATAAGAAAACATTATTGAATGCATTGCAGCAGTGTTATGGTGATGAATTTATGGTACCTAATTTGAGCGATGTTTCCAATTTTGATAATTTTTTTACTAAGGTGGGGAAAGATACTAATGAAACGGTTAAGATACCAAATAATAATCTTGGGAATACGTTACCTAATACTGCTGCTAGTTTGTCTTGTAGGGCATTATTTAGTGGCAGGGATTATAAAAAAGGTCATGCCAATGGTTTGTTTGCATTATTTGAAAAAGGAAGTTATAACGGTAATGCGAATGACTTTGGCTATGAGGAGATACGGGATGGTGAATCGGCTACAGACAAATGTATATACTTTAAGTACAGTTATAATAGATATCCTAGGAATGTTGTCAATGAATCTGATAGATTATGTTTTTCGTTGGACAAAGATGGATATTTTATAGTTGATGGGAGTTTTCCCAGAATGAGTTATGATGTGAAAGTATATGAGAAAGGGAATAGCGAAGAAAATGAAGGATTTCTGTACTATGATTTAGAACCAATTACCTTAAATTATAAGATTTGGTATGGTGTTAGGACTGCAGTCGCTTTTTATCCTCAAACAGTGGCTAATCCTCTTGATGGTAGCACGATGAATGGTACTCCTATAGGATGTAGTATATCAAGCGACGTGATGTTTTCTAGTTTTGTTAATTGTCTAAATAATAATGTGGGTAGTAGTAATCATTTATTTACAGTCTTTTTCGGGGGCGATGAAGATTTTACTCCGGTAACAGTTGAGAGTTTTTTCGAAGATAAGGTAAAATCTGACGAAGAAAGTTCTCAGTTGTCTGGGAATTGGTGGAAAGGCGTCAATAATAAAGAGAAGCCTGAACAATCAACGCCTGAACAAAGGGTAAAGCAAGCATCAGAAAAAGCGCTTAGATTTTTTACTGGTGATCCGAAAGGGTCTTTTGACGAGTATGTTTTTTCTCCACAAGAGAAATACGATATTATGAAGTATTATGTTGAACTGACTATGGATAATAATAAAACATTAATCGGTATATCTACCGAATCGTGCTACGATGATGTTGGAGAATTAGGTGATAATTATGGTGTATTGCAAGGCAATAAGTGGTGCAAGATAGATGGGGTTGAAAGGATAACAGATTCTTATAACATTGTGAGCGACGATAATAGGCTGTTTGAGACTGTAAATTTCGGAGAGTTAATAAAAAGGATGATGACGACTGATTTGTCGGAAATCAATATAGATGAGAGCAATATTGATGGGAGCAGTTTGGTCGAAAATCCTGGTGAATCAGAAGAGCCAACATGTCTCAATACTGGAGCAGCTGGATCGCTTGGGTGGATTATTTGCCCAATCTTGAGCGGGTTATCTTCGGCGGCTAATGCGGCTTACGAAGATTTTATTGAGCCGGCACTTCAAGTTAGTCCAAAATTGTTTACGGATTTTGGCGGTAATACTTGGCAAGCATGGTCAATATTCCAGGGTTTTGCGAATATTGTGTTTATTATTCTTTTCCTAGTTGTAATCTTTTCACAATTAACTGGTGTTGGTATTGATAATTATGGTATTAAAAAGATTTTACCAAAGTTGATTATTGCAGCTGTACTAATCAATCTGTCTTACATAATTTGTGTTGCGCTTATAGACGTATCAAATATAATTGGGAATGCTTTACAATCATTATTTGATGCTCTTAGTCAGCCGTTAGGAATTCAACCAAATGCGAGTATCAATTTAACTGCAGAAGGTATAAAGTCGATTGGTGCAACTGGGCTTACTGGGCTAGCTTTGCTTGGTATTGTCGTAGTTAATATTTGGGCAGTTGTAGCCGATGGAGGCGGAGTAGAAGCTCTTGTTTTGGCATTATTGGTAGCGGCTATTGGTGTCGTGATGGCAATTTTCTCATTGTTCTTGATATTGGCAGCAAGAGAAGCGGCGATTGTGGTACTGACTATTATTTCGCCATTAGCATTTGCTTGTATGATTTTGCCAAATACGAAGAAGTTATTTGAAAAGTGGGTTGGTGCTGGAAAAGCGCTACTAATGCTCTATCCGATATGTGGTTTACTAGTGGGTGGCGGAAATTATGTTTCGAAACTACTTCTTAGTAGTGGTATGGCGGCTCAGGGTTTTTCTGCTGCATTTATGGCGATGGTAATTGGCGCGGTTCCGATATTCTTTATCCCATCATTAACTAAAGGTTCAATCCGAGCTTTAGGCGATATAGGTAATAAGATCTCTGGAATGGGTAAATCATTTGGTAATAAACTACAGGGTAATGCTGACAAGGCTTGGAAGGGTTCGCAAGGATATAAGGAAAGAGCGGAGGATAGAAGGAACCAAGAAGCATTTAGGAGGGCAAGAAGGATTGCGAACGGATTGGAGAGGAAGAGAGCAAGAAATGGCGGCAATTTGTCAGAGAGAGATATGCTTCGTTTGAGCCGTGCATATGGAGCGGTTGAATCCGAAGCCGATAGGCGATATCAGGCCAAGCTTTATTCTAAGAAAGACTTACATGATGCAAAAATGAAAAAACAAGAATTCGATGCGTATAGTTCATTTTCAAATACGATGTTGTATGGTGACGATGATTATTTGACTGGAAAAAAGAAGGAAGTTGAAATACAGGCGGAAGGCAATCGTGAAAGGGGGGTTTTATACACGAGACAAGGTGTCGCTGATTCTAAACGAAGTCAAATGCAAGCTCAGATTAGGAGCGAAATAAAGAAAGCGCATAGCGAGAGACTATCTAATGCTAGCAAAGTAGATAAGGAAAATGCTTTAAGTGATGCCATTTATTATAACAATGGTATTTCACATGAGGATGCTGTTGAACAAATGGATGCGGCATGGGATGCATTAGCGAGTAGTGGGGATACAGATTTATTATTGAGAACGTTGGGTAGTTTTAATTTAAATAGTGTAGATCAAGATATGAGAGATCGTATTGTAGCAAAAGCAGCTTCTTCTGGGAATACGCTACTAAAGGGTTGGAGCAAGAATCCGAATATGACCCTCAACAACTATGCTATTTCTAGTTTCAATGATTATTTAAAAGATCAAGCTGGTCTAAATGCTTTAAATACTGCTGATAAAGAAACACTTGAGTACTTGCAAGGTCATGGTGGCTCATCATTGGATGCTGGAGTGATTGCAAATATGGCT
>JAFWDS010000028.1 GCA_017516075.1 Candidatus Saccharimonadota bacterium | reverse complement strand
TGCCCGTTGCAAAGCCTGAATATTACGGCCTTCTTTACCAATAATCCGTCCCTTCATATCATCATCTGGTAGCTTCAACGCCGTAATCGTACGGTCTGCCGTCACTTCCGAAGACATTCTTTCCATCGCCGTAAGTAGCATTGCTTGTGCCGTCTCATCAATATCTTGCTTGATTTCCTTTTGCTCTTTTACGATCAAACCAGTTAAATCTTGCTTGATATCGTTTTCGGTCATTTTCATCAATTTATCGCGTGCATCTGCTTTCGATAAACCTGCAATTTTTTCCAACTTCTCGTGTTGCTTGGTTCGAATATCTCGCACTTCATTTTTTAAATCGTCTAGTTCTTTTTCTTCGCGATTTAATTTCTCAGACTTCTTCTCTAACTGATCCAATTTCGAATCTAAAGTTGTTTCACGCTCCGCCAAGCGGTTTTCCGTCTTCTTCCATTCTTTACGACGGTCATTTTCTTCCGCCTGATTTTTTTCGGTAATCTCCGCAGCCTCTTTTTTGGCATTCAAAACAATATCCGAAGCCTCACGCTTCGCCTTTCGTACCAAATCGTCCGCTTTATCTTTCCCACCCTTCTCGTTTTTCTTGTTGTACGCAAAAATTCCGCCTGCACCAGTAAGAAGACCTGCTACTGCAGCAACAATTGGGATCACAATTTCCATAAGTTCCCTTTCTAATTGTTTTTGCTGATATTTTTCTCTATACCAGCGGGTTAACAAATAACATCAAATTATAATATTCCACCCTTTATTATACCACAAAATCTTAAATTTTGCTTAAAAAACACCGCCAAGACCACCTCAGCCATTCTTCAACCCCTCTTAAAAAATCACAATTTATCCCCAAAAACCGTGCTTTTTGCTATTTCTAAATTCTTCCAAAAGTTCTTTTTGCTTCCGACTCAAATTTTTCGGCGTCTCTACTATTACTGTCACAATATGTGGGCCTCTATCACCATCACTTCTAAATGGCACTCCGTGTCCAGACAGCTTAAATGGTGTACCCGACTGCGTACCAGCCGGTACTTTCATGCGTATCGGTCCATCCACCGTTTCAACCTCAATTTCGCACCCTAGCGCTGCATCTACCATACTTACATGCTCTTCCGAAAGAATAATTGCGCCTTCCCGAGTTAGAGATTTATGCGGTTTCACTCGCACTCTCACATACAAATCACCTGGTTCTGTACCTTCACCAGAAGGTGCTGGTCCGCCCTTACCACGTAATCTAATGCTCATCCCATCATCAATTCCAGCCGGAATTTTAATCTTCAAATCCGTTCCATCCACTGAAACTTTCTTCGTTGTACCAAAAATTGCTTCTTCAAACGTTAGCGTTACATTCGTCTGATAATCCGCACCGCGACGCGGTCGTCTCGCCCCTCCACCAAAACCAAAAATATTTCCGATAATATCATCAAGTGGTGAACCATTACCAAAATCAAAGTTAAACGTCTGTCCATTAAAGTTAAATGAACCACCACTGCCAAACGGATTTTCTCCACTAAACCCACCACCAAATGGATTGCCAGCCGCCCCACCTACGCCTGCATGTCCAAATTGATCATAACGCGCCCGCTTTTGCTTATCAGACAAAACATCATGTGCCTCATTAATTTCCTTAAATTTCGCTTCTGCTTCTTTATCGCCAGGATTTTTGTCTGGATGATATTTAATCGCTAATTTACGATAAGCCTTCTTTATTTCATCATCTGACGCATTCTTCGATACGCCCAAAACTTCATAATAATCACGTTTACTAGCCATATATATATTATATATTACTAGCACTCAAAACGCAAGAGTGCTAATTAAATTGATTATAAGTACAAGAATATTAACTAGGCTTTTTGCCCGCTGGATTCGTAGTAATTAATCCTTCCTCAGTCTCTGAAGCAATAATCTGAATATGCACGTGATTTTGCCCCGCAAAGAATAACCCTTGTCCTACTGGGAAGTTTGAAAGTCTTCTCTTTTCCTCTTCAGTCAATTTAAATACGTCCGACAAAACATCCACTGCCGAAACAGATTGTTTCAAAAGTAGCTGCATAGACGAATTTCCTACAATCGCTCGTCCCATCTTTGAACTCATAAAATCTTCTACATCCTGCGTCACGGTCGTCAAACCAAGATAGTATTTCCTCGCCCGCTTTGCAAGTGAGAATAGGAAATTTGCTGAATCCTCATATTTCATCAACTGCCAAGCCTCATCTACAATTAGAAGCCGTTTTTTCTGCGAAGCTCTTACAATATTCCAAATATGCGAAAGCACAATATACATCGCCACTGGCCGGAGCTCATCTTCGAGATCCCGAATATTAAACACCACCATTTGATTATTAATATCTACATTCGATTGTTGTGAGAAAATCCCCGCAAAAGTTCCCGTCGTATATTTCCTCAGTCTCTGCGCCAAAGTCGGACCAGTCCCTTCCATATGCAAAAGTGTGTCATACAAATTAGCAATCGTCGGTGGTGTTGATTGGTGCGTCAATGGATCCGACGTAATTCCCGCTCGCGCATAAGTATCAATTAAAGCCTGATCCAAGTCTGCTTCTTCGTTTGCGGAAAGTGCTGGCACTACTTGACCGCCAGCCATTTGATTTCCGCCTAACATCAATCTAAATAGACCGTGCAAAGTCACCAAATTCGCCCGGAGAGCATCGTTTGCATCTTCTGCATCCACCACTTTTGGTAAATCAAATGGGTTAATCCTTACATCCGAGTTTAGTGACAATCTAATATACGACCCACCTACC